>JBKHVQ010000179.1:0-9394 GCA_046569985.1 Thermoleophilia bacterium
GCCGCCAGCCGTGCCGCGGTCGCGCCGCCGGCGGCCGGGGCGCTCAGATCGGGGGCCTCGCCGGCGCCCGCCTCGTCCGCCTCGCGGCGCTGGCTCCAGATGAAGCAGACCACGGCACCGATGAGGAGCACCAGCGCGACGTAGAAATTGAGGCGCTGGCCGAGGAAGGTCTGCGACGGGTCGACCCGCAGCTGCTCCCAGAAGATGCGCCCGAGGGAGTAGATCGCCACGTAGAGGCAGAAGATGCCCGGCGGGGTGATCCTCATCCGGCGACCCAGGATGATCAGGAACGCCGCGCCGGCGAAGTTCCAGAGCATCTCGTAGAGGAACGTCGGGTGGTAGGTGGCGGCGAAGGGCGTGTCGTCGGGCCGGCGCGAGGGATCGACCTCAAGCGCCCACGGCAGCGAGGAGGGGCCGCCGAACAGCTCCTGGTTGAAGTAGTTGCCCAGGCGCCCGATGCCCTGCGCGATCAGCACGCCCGGCGCCGCGGCGTCCATCATCGCGAACACGCTCTCGCCGCGGCGGTGGACGACCACCGCGCCGGCGGCGACCCCCGCGGCGACGCCCCCCCAGACCCCGAGTCCGCCCTCCCAGATCGCCAGCGGGGCATACCACTCGTCGCCGAGCTGGTCCCAGCTCGTGATGACGTGGTAGAGCCGCGCGCCGATCAGACCGAAGGCGACCGACCAGAGCGTGACCTCCAGGACCAGCTCGGGATCGCCGCCACGCGCCGCCCAGCGCCGCATCGTCAGCCAGGTGGCCACCGCGATGCCCAGAAGCATGAACAGGGCGTAGAGGCGCACGTCGAACGGGCCCAGCTCGAGCGTGCGCAGCCCGGGTGCGGGGATCGTCGCGGGGGCCCAAGTCACCCGGCGATCGTAGTCGATGCGGCCGGGGTCGCGGCCGTCGGGGCATCAACCGCCGGACTCATATGATATTGATTCTCACTAACCGGGGAGACCATGTGGGAGCGATGATGATCAAGCGAGTGGTGGTCGGGTGTGTTGCGGCGGCGGTGATCGGGCTCGGCCTGGCCGCCGCCGGTTGCGGCTCGGGCGACGACGAGACCTCCGGTCCCGTGATCGTCGTGACGACGCCGGTGCTGGGCGCCCTGGTGTCCGACCTCGCCGGGGACGCCGCCGAGGTGGTGGTCGTGATGCCCAACGGCGTCGACCCCCACGACTTCCAGCCGTCGGCGAAGGAGATCGAGGTGCTGGGCGACGCCGACCTGATCGTCGAGAACGGCCTCGGCCTGGAGAGCGGCCTGGTGGACGCCATCGGCAACGCGCGCGACGACGGCACACCCGTGTTCACCGCCACCGATCATGTCGCCCTGCGCGAGGGTGGCGCGCACGCCGACGACGGGCAGGAGGGCGAGGAGTCGCACGAAGGCGAGGGGGCGCACGCCGACGGCGACGATCCCCACATCTGGATGGACCCGATCACCATGCGCGCCGCGATGGCCGCGCTGGCCCCCGTGGCGGAGCGGGAACTCGGCGTGGAGGTCTCCGAGCGCGCGGAGGCCCTCGACGCCCGGCTCGAGGCGGTCGACGCCGAGGTGCGCGACACCCTCGCCGTGATCCCCGCCGACCGCCGCCGTGTCGTGAGCGGCCACGAGTCGATGGGGTACTTCGCCGAGCGCTACGACCTGGAGATCGTCGGCGTGCTCGTGCCCTCCCTCAGCTCGCAGGCCCAGGTCTCGGCCGCCAACCTCGCCGAGCTGCGCGAGCGCATCGAGACCGAGGGCGTCGAGGTGATCTTCGACGAGGCCGGCACGCCGTCCGGGGTCGCCGACGCGATCGCCCGGGAGACCGGCGCCCGCGTGGTGGAGCTCGGGACGCATACGCTTCCCGACGATGGCTCGTACGCGACCTTCATCACCGGCATCGCCGACGCGATCGCGCAGGCCCAGGGCGCCCGCTGACCAACGCGCGCCGCGCGCATGAGCGGCCTCGTGCAGCCCTTCCTGGACAACGAGTTCATGGTGAGGGCCCTGCTCGCCGGGTCGCTGGTCGCCATCGCCTGCGCGATCGTCGGCACCTTCGTCGTGCTGCGGGGCCTCGCCTTCATCGGCGACGCGCTCGCGCACGGAGTGCTGCCCGGCATCGCCGGGGCCCTGCTGATCGGCGCCCCCGGCGTCCTGGGCGCGGCGGTCGGGGCGGCGGCGATGATCGCGGGGGTGAACCTGGTGCGCCGGCGCTCGCGCCTGTCGGGCGACACCGCCATCGGCCTGCTGTTCGTCGGCATGCTCGCGCTGGGCGTCGTGATGGTGTCGCGCTCCGACTCGTTCTCGGGCGACCTGACGCAGATCCTCTTCGGCGAGGTGCTCGGCATCGGGACCGGCGACCTCTGGCTGCAGGCCGGCGCCGCGCTGCTGGTGGGGATCGTCGCCGCGGTCTGCGCCCGTCCGTTCCTGCTGCTGTCCTTCGACAACGACCAGTGCCGCGTGGCCGGATTCCGGGCGGGCCTCTACGACTGGATCATGCTCGGCCTGGTCGCATTGACCGTGGTGGTCTCATTCCAGACCGTCGGGACGCTGCTCGTTTTCGGGATGCTGCTCGCCCCGCCCGCGACCGCGGCGCTGGTGGCGCGGCGTGTCTCGGCGATGATGCTGCTGGCGGCCGTGCTCGGCGTGGCCTCGGTCTACCTGGGCCTGCTGATCTCCTACCATCAGGACCTGGCGGCGGGCGCCACGATCGTGCTGGTCGAGGTGGTCGTCTTCTTCGCGCTGCTCATGGGGCGCTCGCTCGCGACGGGCCGGCGCGCGGCGGGCGCGGCATGAGCGCCGTCGCCGTGTCCGCGCGCGGCCTGTCGGTGGGGTACGAGCGGCGCGCCGTCGTGGAGGGCGTCGACCTGGAGATCCGGCCCGGTGCCGAACTGGCGGTGGTGGGCACGAACGGCTCCGGTAAGTCGACCCTGGTGCGCACCATCGCGGGCCTGGTGCCGGCGGTCGCCGGCGAACTGGAGGTGCTGGGCGACGAGCCCGGGGCGAGCCCGGCGAGGGTCGCCTATCTCGCCCAGTCGCACCCGCAGGGCTTCGTGCTGCCGCTGCGCGTGGCCGATGTCGTCGCGATGGGCCGTTTCGCCCGCCGCGGCCTGCTGGGGCGGATGCGCGCCGAGGATCGCGACGCCGTCGCGTACGGCCTGGAGCGCATGGGCATCGCCGGTCTGGCCGACCGGCCCCTGGCGACGCTCTCGGGTGGCCAGCGCCAGCGTGCCTACCTGGCCCAGGTGCTGGCGTGGCAGGCCGACCTGATCATCCTCGACGAACCGACATCGGGGCTCGATCTGGCGGGTGTCGACCTGCTGGAGCAGGCCACGCGCATCGAGCGCGGGCGCGGGGCGGCGGTGGTGGTGTGCACGCACGACATCCGCGACGCCCTGGAGGCCGACCACGCCCTGCTGCTGGCCGGGCGCGTGGTCGCCTCCGGCGCGCCGGCCACGGTGCTCACGCGCGAGGCGCTGCTGGAGACCTTCGGCCTGGTCGTCGCGCAGCTGCCCGGTGGCACGGAGCTGACGATGGACCCGAGCCACCGCCACGATCACGACCACTGACGCCGGCGCCTCCGGGGCGACCCGGGAGGCGCCGGCGCCGGAGCGCTACGCCGTGGCCTCCATGGATGGGGTGACCGGCGCGCCGAGGTCGCCCATCACGGCCTGGTGCAGGCCGTAGAGCTCCGGGGTGTACGGGTCGGTGCCGACCACCGCCGAGGTGCCGCCGTCGACCGTCAGGACGCTGCCGCTCATGTAGCTGCCGGCGTCGGAGGCGAGCAGCAGCAGCGGTCCGGCCAGCTCGGCCGGGTCACCGGTGCGGCCCATCGGCGCGTGCGACTCGATGCGGTCGCGCCAGATCGGGGCGGCCAGCACCGCGTCGGTCATCTCGCTGGGGAACCAGCCCGGGCAGATGGCGTTGACGCGCACCCCGCGGTCGCCCCACGACGCGGCGAGCGCCTGGGTGATGTTGATCGCCGCCGCCTTGGCGGCCTGGTAGGCCGGGGGGAAGTTGGGCACCCCGGCGAGGCCGGTGTACGCTGCTCGAGCATCCGGCGCCCGGCCGACTGGCAGGTGTACCAGGTGCCCGACAGGTTCACGTCGATCGACCCGGCCCACATCGCCGGCGGCAGGCGCTCGGGAAGGGAGAAGCCGTCGAGCACGGCGCCGGCGTTGGCGACCGCGATGTCGAGGCCGCCGAACGTGTCGACCGCGGCCTGCACCGCAGCGTCGACCTGCTCGGGGACGGTGACATCACATGTCACCACGAGCGCCCGCCCGCCCGACTCCTCGATGGACCGGGCGACCTCCTCCAGGCGGTCGGTGCGCCGCGCGGCGAGCACGACATTCGCGCCGGCGGCCGCGAGGGCGCGCGCGAAGGTGACACCCAGCCCGGACGACGCGCCGGTGACGAGCGCGGTGCGGCCGGACAGATCGAACAGCTGGGAGGGGGCGGTAGCGGCGGGCATGGCGGGCCTTTCGTCGGCGGGAGATGGATGCGTTCGGCGTGCGGAGCGAATGGGAGCGTACACTGTACGCAAATGGCCGTGCCCGCCGACCGCCCCGCGCTCTCCCGGCCCCGCATCCTGCGGGCCGCGCTCGCCCTGATCGACCGCGAGGGCCTCGACGGGCTCTCCATCCGCGCCCTCGCCGGCGAACTGGGCACCCGCCCGATGTCGCTGTACCGCCACGTGCGTGACAAGGCCGACATCCTCGGCGGCGTCACCGCGACGCTCCTGGGCGAGATCGCGCCCCTGGCGCCGTCGGGGGACTGGACGCGCGATCTGCGCGATTGGGCAGTCGGCTTCCGCGCGGTCATGCGGGCCCACCCCCGCGCGGTGCCACTGTTCGCCGACCGGCCGATCACCTCGTATGTCGACGGGCGGGAGATGGCGGAGGACGGGCTGCGCCTGCTCGAGCAGGCCGGGATCGAACCGGTCGCCGCCGCCCGCATCATGCGCTCGGTGGCGCGGTTCGTGGTCGGCTTCAGCGTCACCGATTCGGCCTCCCGCACGGAGCCCGACCCGGCGGTCTCGGCGGGCCTGCGCGCCGAGGGCTTTCCCCGTCTGGCGGCCCTTGTCGACTCGGCCGGACCCGAGGACGGCGACGAACTGTTCCTGCTGAACCTCGGGGCCCTGATCGACGGGCTCGCCCTCCGCTGGCCGGGGGACGGCTGTACCGTGCCGGGGCGGGACGGGCCGGCGGCGGCGACCGCCGCCGGCCGGGGCACACCATCCGAGGAGGTCGAATCATCGTGAGCGCACGCCGCGTGGATGTGGGTGAGGTACGGCTGGCCATCACCGAGGCCGGCGAGGGCGAACCGGTGATCCTGCTGCACGGGTTCCCCGAGCTCTCCTACTCGTGGCGGCACCAGATCGACGCGCTCGCCGCGGCCGGCTTCCACGCCGTCGCGCCCGACCTGCGCGGCTACGGCCAGTCGGACCGCCCAAGCGCGGTGGACGAGTACGCGGCGCCGAAACTCGTCGGCGACATCGCCGGGCTCATCCGCGCCCTCGGCCACGAGAGCGCGCACATCGTCGGCCACGACTGGGGCGGCGGACTCGCGTGGGGACTCGCGGGGACGATGCCGCAGATGGTGCGCTCGCTGACCATCCTCAACGCGCCCCAGCCGGCGGTCTCGGCCCGCATGCGCCGAGAGGACCCCGAGCAGCAGGCGAAGTCCTGGTACATGTTCATGTTCCAGTTCGCGGGCGTCGCCGAGGCCTGGCTGTCGGCCGACGACTTCCGCAACCTGCGCCGGTTCGTGTTCGAGGACGCCGCGCCCGGGGCCTTCCCGCCCGAGGACCAGCGCGTCTTCATCGACGCGCTCTCCAAGGACGGCGCGCTCACGGCGGCGCTCAACTACTACCGGGCGAACATGCCGCCCGCCTCGATCCTGCGCGAGCCCCCGGCGCCGATGGAGATCACGGTCCCCGCCATGATCATCTGGGGCGAGGCCGACAGCAACATGGCGATCGAGCTCCTCGAGCGTTCGGCCGCGACCGTCACCGGCCCGCTGCGCATCGAGCGCCTCCCCGGAGTGAGCCACTGGGTGCAGCAGGAGGTGCCCGAGAAGGTGAGCGCGCTGCTGGTCGACTTCCTCGGATCGCAGCGCGGCGGCTGACCCAATCCGGCGTCAGCCGCCCCGGCGGTCCACAACCTGGAAGGGCACCGACTGGTGGAACTCCCCGTCGATGAGGATGGTGACCTCATGGCCGCCGACCCGGTTCAGCCGGGCCCCCGAGAGGCTGATGGGGAGCACCAGGCCCTGATCCCAGCCGATCGGCAGGCCGGGGTTCGGCTTCGCGGAGAAGGTGCCCGAGGTCTGCGCCTGCACCGACCCGTCGGCGTCGACCACGCGCAGTTCGATGGTGTGGTCGCGGCCCGTCTCGCTGCGGTCGAGCAGCACCCGCAGCACGAGGGTGGCGCGCATCACCGCGAGCGGGGCGCCCTCCTCGGGGGTCTGGGTGACCGCGATGCTGTCCCACGCCCCGCCGAGCATGTTCACCAGGCCGTCGCGCACCTCGACCGCGTTCGCCAGCATCGCCCATTGAACCTTCATCGCGGTCCCCCGTCTCCCGCCCCGGCCGGACACCCATCCTGACGCATCACGGCGGTCACGGGGTGGCGGTCATGCCGTGGCTCTCCGCGGTGCGCAGGCGGCGCCGGTCGAGCTTGCCCGAGGGCAGGCGCGGCAGGCGGGCCACCGCGACCACGGTCTGCGGGGCGGCGTGCGGTCCGAGCGCCCGCGCGACCATCCGCCGCAACTCGGTCGTCTGCGCCGCGTCCACCCAGCCGTCGCCCGGCACCACGAAGGCCGCCGCGCGCAGCAGGCCCTCGGCGTCGGGCAGGCCGACGACGCCGACCTCCTCGACGTTCTCGTGCTCGAGCAGCACCGCCTCCACCGCGGTGGGACTGACCCACCGCGCGTCGACCTTGAAGAGGTCGTCCGCGCGGCCCATGTGCCGGTAGACGCCATCCTCCTCCATCAACATGTCCCCCATGCGCAGCCACGGCCCGTAGACGAGATCGCGGGTCGCCTCGGGGCGCCGCCAGTACCCGGTGGTGTTCGACGCGGAGCGGATCCAGAGGCGCCCCGGCTCGCCGGACGGCACCGGTCGCCCCCGGGGGTCCGCGAGGCGGATCTCGACACCCGCGACCGCGCGCCCGAGGCGCCCCGGCATGTGCTCCCCGGGGCGCGTCGAGATCACGATGTTCGAGCACTCGGAGCACCCCAGCCCCTCGATCAGGTCGAGGCCGGTCTCGCGCCGCAGCCGCCCGGCGACCGGCGCGGGCAGGCTGTCGCCCGATGACACCGCCACCCGCACCCCGTCCAGCGCTCCCGGGGAGGGGTGGCGCTCCAGGAAACGTGCCAGCTGCGACCAGAACGTCGGCACCCCGGTGAGCACCGTGACCCCGTGCGCGCTCACAGTCTTCAAGACGCCGCGGGGATTGGGGGCCACGGCGGTCATGACCGCCGTGGCCCCATGCCCGAGCGCGCGGAAGAACCCGTTGCCGAAACCCAGCGATGTGAACAGCCGCGCCACCGAGTGGCAGCGGTCACCGGGGGCCAGCGACAGGACCTCGGTGGCGTAGGTCTCGATCGCGGCGCGCAGGTCGGCGTGCGCGTGCATGGCGCCCTTCGGCCGCCCGGTGGAACCCGACGAGTAGATGAGGTAGGCGAGATCGGCGGAGTGCACGGCTCGCACCGGAGCCGGTGGCCCGTCGTCGAGGTCGGACGGGTGGACGACCGGCGGACCGGAGAGCTCGACCTCGGTGTCGGCGACCACCACCGTCGGTTCGCAGTCGGCCAGGATGACCGAGAGCGCCGCCCGGCCGCCGGCCGGGTCCAGGGGGACCGGGACCGCGCCCATCCGCGCGGCCCCCAGGAACGCCGCGCACCACGCGCGCCCGTCGCGCAGGGCCACCGCGACGCGGTCGCCGCGGCGGACGCCGGCCTGCATCAGGGCGCCCGCGGCGCGCGCGGACGCCTGCGACAACTCGGCGTAGGTCCAGGCGCCGCCCTCGTCGACGACCGCGGGCGCCTCCCCGAGGCCGGCCGCAACGTGCCGCTCGACCAGCAGGTGCACCAGGTTGTTCTGCGGGGAGACCTCGCCGTCGGCGGCGGCATACCGCCGCCAGTCGGCCGCCGCCGGGTTCGCGGGCGGGAGCACGGTCTCGCACAGGGCATCGAGCGCGTCCGCCGGTACGCGCGAGGGCAGCACCAGGACCGCGTCGCTCACCCCGGCGAGTCGCTGCTCGTGCAGGTGCTCGCGCACCTCCTGCGGGGTGCCGACGATGCCCGTCGTTCGCAGCCACCGCATCAATGCGGAGGGGGTCGTGCCGAGCCACCGCGCCTCGGGCATCAGCCATTCGTGGGCCTCGGCGACCGAGGTGACGGGCAGCACGAACGTGTAGAGGGCGCACGCCAGGGCCGGCGCCGCGGGGTCACGGGCCTCGCGCGCGATGCCCAGCCGCCGCCCCACCTCCGCGGGTTCCGCGAACGCCGCGACGATGCCGTCGGCATGGCGTCCGGCGGCGCGCAGCAACGCCGGGCCGTGTGCGGCGAGCCAGATCGGCGGCCCCCCGGGGTTCGCCGGCCCCGGGAGGTTCGGCGCGTGCTCCAGCAGCCCCGGCACCGACGCGCCCTCGGGATCGCGGAACATGGCGCGCATCACGCTGAGCGCGTCGAGGGTACGCCGGGTGCGCTCAGCCGGCGAGGCGAACGGGATGCCGTAGGCGCGGTGCTCGGCGCGGTGCGAGCCGGCCCCCAGACCCACGATCATGCGCCCACCCGAGATGACATCGAGCAGCGTCGCCATCTTGGCGGCGAGCGCGGCGGGCCGGTAGGAGGCCGACAGCACCGCCACCCCCAGGCGCACCCGCGGCACCTGCGGGGTGAGCGCGGCGAGAGTCGTCAGCGCATCGAAGGCGGGCTCGTCGGGACGCCGGCCGGGGGAGTGGAGGTGATCGTTGACCCACAGGGAGTCGACCCCGAGGGCCTCGGCGCGTCGCGCGAACGCGACCAGCGCATGCCAGTCGGAACCGTACTGGGGTACCCGCAGCCCGATGCGCGGCAGCGCATCGTCGCCGCGCGCGGTCATCCGCGAAACGGCGCGCTCGTGGCGCGCCGCCCCCCGTTCACGGCCCGAGCACGACCACGACGTCGGCGGCGGGGTCCGCAGCGCGCGCGGCGTCGGCGATGGCGCCCGAGGCCGGGAGCGGCGCGATCGCGTCGATGCGCAGGTCCCGCGCGACGCGGCCGGCCGCGTCCTCCTGGCCGGTGGCGTGGTAGGCGGTCGACGGGTCGGTCGAGGTGGGGGCGTTCCCGGTGGTGACGCCGGTGTAGCCGACGCTCTCGGCCTCCGCGGCGGTGGCGGCCGCGAGGCCGGCCGTGTCGGTG
>JBKHVQ010000180.1:0-1691 GCA_046569985.1 Thermoleophilia bacterium
CGTGCCACCGCCGCATCGATCGAAGCGGCCCCCGCATGAGCGAACGAGCCGAGCTGCTGGCCTACACGCAACGCAAGGGGAGGATGCGCCTGGGCGTCGCCAGGCCGAATGGAAGTTCGGCGGCGCAAAGGGGCTATCTCGGCTAGGGCGTGTCTCGTAAGCCTTTGAGCCATCGGATGATGGCATTGAGCACGGCGGCTCCGCGATAGACGACGGCGAGTTTGTCGTAGCGGGTCGCAAGCCCCCTCCACTGCTTCAGGACGCTGAACGAACCCTCCACGACGTTGCGGCCCTTGTAGTCCTCCGCGTCGAACCCGGGCGGTCGGCCGCCCTGGGAGCCGCGTCTCTTCCGGTGCGCGATCTGGTCTCGCGGTTCGGGAATGGTGGCGGTGATCCCGCGGGAGCGCAGCAGCTGCCGGTGCCCGCGGGAGGAGTAGGCCTTGTCGCCGCGGAGCCCGTCGGGTCGCGTGCGTGGCCTGCCGGGCCCGGGTCGTGCGACTTTGAGGTGGTCCAGCAGCACCGGCAGCATCGGGGAATCTCCGCTCTGCCCTGGAGTGACCAGCACCACCAAGGGGCGACCGCCACCGTCGGCGAGGTGGTGGATCTTCGACGTCAACCCACCCCGTGACCGGCCGATTGCGTGATCATCAGGTTCGTTGCGCAGATTCTTGTAATTCGACGCTGCCCCCTGTGGTGCGGGGCAGGTTCGTGCCGTGCTGATGGGCCCGGTTCACGGTCGAGTCCACGTTCACTACCCAGTCCAGCCGGCCCGCGACGTCAGCCTCGGCCAGCAGAGCGGCGTGGATCTTGTCCCAGGTGCCATCGGCGGAGAACTGCCGGTGCCGCCGCCACACCGTCTGCCACGGACCGAACTCCTCGGGAAGATCCCGCCACGGCGTCCCGGCCCGATAACGCCAGATAATCGCCTCGACCACCTGCCGATGATCCCGCCACGGCCGACCACCTCGAGGGTTGACAGTCGGCATCAACGGCCCGATCCGAGCCCAATCCGCATCCGAGAGAACCTGCGATCGCACCATCCGTTCAGGATGCCGCAACAGACCCCACCGGCTTGCGAGACACGCCCTAGTCGCCGAGCGCGGCGTCCATGATCGCGGCGTGCTCCTGCGCGCTGCGCTTGGTCGACCCGGTCGCGGGCGAGGCGGATGCCGGGCGCGAGATGACGCGGACGGGCCGGCCTCCGCGCTTGGCGCTCTCGAGCGCGAAGAACGGCCAGGCTCCCTGGTTCTCGGGCTCGTCCTGGACCCACACGAGCTCGGCCTCGGGGTAGCGGTCGACGACCTCCTCCAGCTCGGCCTCGGGCAGCGGGTAGAACTGCTCGAGCCGCACGAGCGCGACCCCCTGCGTTCCGCGCTTCTCGATCTCGCTCTTGAGGTCGTAGTGGATCTTGCCGGCGTGCAGGAGGACGCGGCGCACCGACTGCGGCTCGGTGATGTTCGCGTCGTCGAGCACGGGCTCGAAGCGGCCCTCGGTGAAGTCGGCGACCTCGCTCGTAGCGCCGCGCAGTCGCAGCATCGCCTTCGGGGTGAAGACGATGAGCGGGCGGCGCGGGCGGGCGTAGGCCTGGCGGCGCAGGAGGTGGAAGTACGACGCGGGCGTCGACGGGCGCGCGACGGTCATGTTCTCCTCGGCTGCGAGCTGCAGGTAGCGCTCGATCCGCGCCGACGAGT
>JBKHVQ010000181.1:0-2629 GCA_046569985.1 Thermoleophilia bacterium
CAGGCGGCCGATGCGCTCCTTGCGGTCCTTGGTGGCGTTGATGATGCCGGCGCCGCTGGAGACCGAACCGGAGTAGACGCGCAGGTAGGTCAGGCGGCCGACGTACGGGTCGCTCATCACCTTGAACGCGAGCGCCGCGAACGGCGCGTTCGGGTCGGACTCGCGCGTGACCTCGTCCTCGGTACCGGGCAGGACGCCGGTGGCGGGCAGGACATCGAGCGGCGAGGGCAGCATGTCGACGACCACGTCCAGCAGGGGCTGCACGCCCTTGTTCTTGAAGGAGGAGCCGCAGAGCACCGGGGTGATCGCGATGGCCAGCACGCCCCTGCGGATCGCGCCGAGCAGCCGGTCACCGTCGATGTCGGCGCCGTCGAGGTAGGCCTCGGCGAGTTCGTCATCGGCGTCGGCGAGGGCCTCGATCAGGGTCTCGCGGGCCGCCTCGGCGTCGGCGAGCATGTCGGCGGGGATCTCGGTGATCTCGACCTCGGTGCCGAGATCGTCGAGGTACATGATCGCGTTCATGTTGATCAGGTCGACGATGCCGCGGAAGTCCGACTCCTCGCCGATCGGGAGCTGGATCGCGACCGCGTTGGCGCCGAGGCGCTTACGCATCGTCTCGATGGCCGCGGCGAAGTTGGCGCCGATGCGGTCCATCTTGTTGACGTACGCGATGCGCGGCACGCCGTAGCGGTCGGCCTGGCGCCACACCGTCTCGCTCTGGGGCTCGACGCCGGCGACGGAGTCGAAGACGGCGACGGCGCCGTCGAGGACGCGCAGCGAGCGCTCCACCTCGACGGTGAAGTCGACGTGACCGGGGGTGTCGATGATGTTGATGCGGTGGTCGCGCCACAGGCACGTCGTGGCCGCGGACGTGATGGTGATGCCGCGCTCCTGCTCCTGCGCCATCCAGTCCATCGTCGCCGCGCCCTCGTGCACCTCACCGATGCGGTGTGTGCGACCGGTGTAGTAGAGGATGCGCTCGGTCGTGGTGGTCTTGCCGGCATCGATGTGGGCCATGATGCCGATGTTCCGGGTCTTCTCGAGAGAGACCTTTTTCGCCGTCGTCGTCACTGCCGACCACCTCTGCCGTATCCCTGCGGCGGCCCGGATGGCCGCACGCGAACGCTCACCTCAAATGAACCTGCGTCCCCGCCCCGGAGGGCGGGGTCTGCTCTACCAGCGGTAGTGCGCGAAGGCCTTGTTGGCCTGTGCCATGCGGTAGAGGTCGTCCTTGCGCTTGAAGGCGCCGCCCTGCGAGCCGAGCGCGTCGAGCAGCTCGTTCGCGAGGCGCTCGCTCATCTGCTTCTCGCGGCGCTCGCGGGCGAAGCGGACGATCCACCGGATGGCGAGGGTGCGGCCCCGGCGGGAGGGCACCTCGATCGGCACCTGGTAGGTCGCGCCACCGACGCGGCGGGACTTCACCTCGAGGGCCGGCGTCACGTTGCGCACGGCCTCCTCCATCACCGCGACGGGGTCGCGGCCGGTGCGGTCGCGGATGCGCTCGAGCGCCCCGTACACGACGCCCTCGGAGGTGGACTTCTTGCCGTCGCGGAGCACCTTGTTGACCATCTGGGTCACGAGGGTGCTGTCGTAGACGGGGTCCGCGTCGAGCGGACGGCGGGTGATGACTGCGCGACGGGGCATTACTTGGGCCTCTTCGCGCCGTACCGCGACCGCGACTGGCGGCGGTCGTTGACACCCGCGGCATCGAGAGCGGCGCGGATCACCTTGTAGCGCACGCCCGGCAGGTCCTTCACCCGCCCGCCGCGGAGCAGCACCACGGAGTGCTCCTGCAGGTTGTGACCCTCACCCGGGATGTACGAGGTGACCTCCATGCCGTTCACCAGCCGGACACGCGCGACCTTGCGCAGCGCGGAGTTCGGCTTCTTCGGCGTGGTGGTGAACACACGCGTGCAGACCCCGCGCTTCTGCGGGGCGCCCTTCAGGGCGGGCGTGGACACCTTGGTGAACTTTGGCTTGCGTCCCTTGCGGACGAGCTGGTTGATCGTGGGCACGTGCGCCTTTGTTCGAGCAGAAAACAGGACCGCCCCGGTCGGGCGGCGCCGGGTACGGTAGCACGCGGGAGAACGGTCCGCCCGAGGCGAACAGGGAAAACCGCGCGCGGCGCCGGCCGGCCTCGTAACGCTCCCACTCCGCGGTGCCCGGCGCAACTCGTGCGGG
This sequence comes from Thermoleophilia bacterium, assembly GCA_046569985.1. Taxonomy (GTDB): domain Bacteria; phylum Actinomycetota; class Thermoleophilia; order Miltoncostaeales; family Miltoncostaeaceae; genus JAVJSF01. The sequence goes on from JBKHVQ010000181.1 coordinate 2,182, forward strand.
CAGCCGCGGTCCCGGCGGGCGTGGTTGTCAACGGGCATTTCACCCGGGGGTGCCGGGACGCGCTACCTTCGGATGCGATGCCCGCGCCCGACCACGCACCTCACGCCGCCCGCCGGCACCCGAGCCGTCGCGCCGCCCTGAACTGCTGCCCGGCCTGCGCCGCCTCGGCCGGCGTGCACGCGAGGCGGCGACCTCACGCCACCGCGTGGCCGTGGGTGTCGCTGCTGTGCGCCGTGGCCGCCCTGGTGCCGCTCGCCGCGATGGGCGGGGACGGCGACGAGTCGCCCGTGGCCTCCGCCGCGCCGGGCGCCCTCGGGTTCCCGGCTGGAACGTCGGTCGCCGCGCGGCGCGACGCGGCGCGGAACCTGGCCGAGGAGCCGGTCGGCACCCCGGCGATCGAGTGGCGCGACAGCACCGCCGTGGGCACCCCGAACTCGGGCCGGCTGGT
>JBKHVQ010000182.1:0-2969 GCA_046569985.1 Thermoleophilia bacterium
CGTCCAGGCCGCGGCGCCCGACCAGGTCGATGAGGAGGCCGATCTCCACCGCGTAGCCGCTGAAGAAGGGCAGGTCGAGCAGCACCTCGCGCCGGCCGGCGGCCTCGCCCGACAGCGGCTGCGCCAGCCCGGTGAGCTCGGGGTAGAACAGGTTCAGCAGGGGACGCGCGCAGATCTCCGTGACCCGTCCACCGCCGTCGGCCGTGTCGCCCAACGCGCGCCGGTAGACGGCCTTGACATAGGAGACCGCATCGTCGGTCAGCAGCGGCCCGACCAGCCCGGTCACAAACGCGGGGTCGGGGTCGGTGACATCCGAGTCGAGCCACACCACCACGTCGCCCTCGACGACCGCGAGGCTCTTCCACAGCGCCTCGCCCTTGCCGCGGCCGGGCGGCAGGTGCGGCAGGACGTCCCGCGCGCGGACGACCCGTGCGCCCGCGGCCTCGGCCCGGGAGCGCGTCTCGTCGCCGCTGTCGCTGTCGACGACCACGACCTCGTGGACCAGCGGGATGCGGTCCATCAGCTCGCGCCGGATCGCGGCCACAATCGGCCCGACGGTGGCCTCGACGTTCAGCGCGGGCAGGCAGACCGAGATGCGCTCCCCGCGCGCGGCGGCGAGGGAGGCTATCTCGCGCGGATCGAAGTCCGCGCCCCGGAACGTGCGCCGGCTGAGCCACAGGTCGCGATCCACGGCCTCCGACTCTAATGGAGCGGCCGCGGAGGAGAGGCGGCGCACGCCGTCCCGTGACGTCGGCGGTGAGATGGTCACACGCCAGATACGAGGCGACCGGTCGCCGGGGTTCGCCCCGCCGTGGCCGGCGTCGCGATCAGCTGTCGCGTGCCGGCAGGTAGACGTGCCGACGGCCTCTTCGCTCACGGATGAGCAGTCCGGCCTCGACGAGCGCCATGATGTCGGTCCGCGCGGTCTCGATGGTGACGTCGTGACTACGGGCGTGCGATGTGTGCGTGTACACGGCGCCGGGTGTACGACGGGCGTGGGCGAGGAGGGCGCTCTGGCGGTGGTTGAGCCCGTCCGGGATCGCCGGGTCGTGGGTGACCTCGGCGAGCTGGGCGGCCTTGCGCCGAAGGTAGGCGTGCATGTCGTCGATCGCCCGATCGATCGCCCGGAGCTGATGTACGACGAAGTAGGTTGCATCCAGGTTGTCGGTCTCGGTGTGGAGGAACGCCCGCGCGTACTGCGCAGGTGCCTCTCGAAGGATGCGCGAGAGGGACAGGTACTCGGCCGCCCAGTAGCCGCGCACGCGCATCGACCAGTAGAAGAGCGCCCGCGCGGTGCGGCCGTTGCCGTCGGCGAACGGGTGGTCGTACGCGAGCCACAGGTGTACGAGGATCGAGCGCACCACCGGGTGGAGGAAGGGCTCCGCGCCGTCGTCGGCGTTTGCGAACGCGCACAGCCTCTCCAGCCGTTCGGGCAACTGCGCCGCGGGCGGGGGCGTGTGCACGACCGTGCCGTCGACAGCGTCGATCACCGCGATGCGCTCCTCGCCGGGATGCTGCAGGCGCCCGGCCCCACCCGGATCGTCCAGCGTGTCCTCGGTGAGGATGCGTTGGAGCTCCACGACGGCCGCCGGTGTCAGCCTCCCAGCCGCGATCGTCCGCATGAACTCCCCCGCACGGTGGTTGTTCACGATCATCCGTTCGCTGCGGTCGGCGGGCGCGCGTCCCGTGCGCAGCATCTCCTTCGCGACGGCGCGCGCGGTCGTCGCGCCCTCCAGCTGGCTGGAGCGGATGGCCTCCTCCATGCGGGCGTTCACCAGATAGTGGTCGCGCGCGGATTCGCTGTCCGCCACGGGAGCCGGCATCGAGACCCGCCCCGCGCACTCTCGGTCGACCCGCTGAAGATGGCGCAGAACGACATCCGGGGCGCCGACCACGAACGGCGTGCCCGCGGCGTCGGTGAGGCCGAACGGGCGGGCGCGCTCCCGCCGCCGGAAGGCGATGGCCAGCCACCACTCCTCGGCGGAGAGCCCCGCCGGTGGAGGAAGGTGCTGAATGCGCTCCCAGTGGTCGTAGCCCGCGTCATCCCCCGGGATGTCCGCCGTGATGGCACGCATCAGCGCGTCGGTACCGAGTCGCTGCGCCAGTTCGTTCCAGCCCGGTGCGGGGGCGACGTACATCGACCTCCAAGTGAACTCCAAGGACCTTCAACCATTTGGAGTTTACTGACCTCCAAGGGAACTCCAAAGACCTTCAGAGATTTGGAGCTGGGCCGTCTCATCGGCCGGGCCGCCCGACCGAGCACCCCCAACCGGTACCCTTCGCGGCGTGACTGGCGAACTCAAGGGGCTTGTCCTGTCGGGTGGCTCCGGCACGCGCCTGCGCCCCATCACGCACACCAGCGCGAAGCAGCTGGTGCCGGTGGCGAACCGGCCCGTCCTCTTCTACGGACTGGAGGCGCTTCGCGATGCCGGCGTCACCGACGTGGGGATCATCGTGGGGGACACCCACGCCGAGATCGAGGCCGCGGTCGGCGACGGGTCCGCGCTCGGGATCCGCGCCACCTACATCCGCCAGGAGGCCCCGCTGGGCCTCGCGCACGCCGTCCTCACCGCCGAGGAGTTCCTCGGCGACGCTCCGTTCGTGATGTACCTCGGCGACAACCTGCTGCGCGACGGCATCACCGAGCTCGTCGATCGCTTCCGCGAGGGTGACGCCGACGCCATGATCCTGCTGCAGCGGGTCGCGAACCCGCGCGCCTACGGCGTCGCCGAGCTCGAGGGCGGCCGCGTGACCCGCCTGGTCGAGAAACCCCAAGAGCCGAAATCGGACATGGCGCTGGTCGGCGTCTACCTGTTCACGCGGGCGATCCTCGACTCGGCCAAGGCGATCAGCCCGTCGGCGCGCGGAGAGCTGGAGATCACCGACGCGATCCAGCACATGATCGACCGCGGACTCACCGTCGAGTCGCACGAGGTGACCGGGTGGTGGAAGGACACCGGCCGCATCGA
>JBKHVQ010000183.1:0-10801 GCA_046569985.1 Thermoleophilia bacterium
CAGCGGGCTGCGCGTGGTGTTGGACGCCGCCAACGGCATGGCCGGCGTCTACCTGCCCCCGGTGTTGGAGCGCCTCGACATCGACGCGGTGGGGTGTTTCCTCGACCCTGACGGCCGGTTCCCCCACCACGAGCCCAACCCGCTGCTGCCCGAGAACCGGAAGTTCATCGAAGCCAAGGTCATCGAGGAGCACGCCGACCTGGGCATCGCCTTCGACGGCGACGCCGACCGCTGCTTCTTCATCGACGACACGGGCGAGTTCGTCGCCGGCGACTTCCTGACGGCCCTGCTCGCGCGTCACATGCTCGCGCGCTACGGGCCCGCGCCGATCATCTACGACCTCCGGGCCTCGTGGGCCGTGCGCGACACCGTCACCGCCGCGGGCGGGACGCCCGACATGCACCGCGTCGGCCACGCCTTCATCAAGACGCGCATGCGCGAGATCGATGCGCTGTTCGCCGGTGAGGTCAGCGGCCATTACTACTTCCGCGACTTCTCGTACGCCGACACCGGACTGGTGCCCGCGCTGCGCGTCATGGAGATGGTCTGCCAGGCCGGGCGGCCGCTGTCGGAACTCGTCGCGGAGTTTCGCGACCGATACCACATCTCCGGCGAGATCAACTCCACGGTCGCCGATGTCCCCGGCGCGCTGCAGCGCCTGCGCGAGCGCTACTCCGACGGGCGCCAGATCGAGATGGATGGCCTCTCGGTCGAGTTCGACGACTGGCACTTCAACGTGCGCCCGTCCAACACCGAGCCGCTGCTGCGGCTCAACCTCGAATCGACCCGCTCCTACGAGGACATGGAGCGACGTCGGGACGAGGTACTCGAGGTGATCCGCTCATAGTGGAGCCCGCCCCGGTCATCGCGGCCGAGGACATCGAGGTGCACTACCACGGCGGCCCCGACGCCGCCGTGCGCGATGTCAGCCTCACCCTCCACCCCGGCCAGGGGCTCCTCATCGGCGGCGGCCCCCTCGCGGGCAAGACGAGCGTGCTGCGCGCCGTGCTCGGCCTCGTGCCGGCGCGCGGGCACATCCGCGTCTTCGGCGAACCCCCGGGCCCGCCCGCGGCACGCCCGGTCGGTTACGGGCCCGAGGGGCGCGACTTCGCCGATCGGCTGACGCTGCGCGAAGTCGTCCACGCCGTGGCGTCGATGCGCGGCGTGGCGGACGTGACGGCGGCCCGCGAGGACGCGCTCGACCGGGCGGGGCTCTCGTTTGTCGCCGGCTACCGCACCCGCCGCCTCGACGAGGAGGGGTTCCGCCGGCTCAGCCTCGCGGTCGCCGTGGTCGGCGACCCGGACCTGGTCGTTCTCGACGATCCGTGGGTGATCCCGGAGACGCTCGATGAGATCCGCGCCGCCCGCACGCGCGGCGCCGCGGTGCTGGTGGCCGCACGCGACCCGGGTGGCCTCGCCCCTGCGCTCGGCGGTCGCATAGTACTGATCGACGGGCGGCCGCGGTGAAGGGCTTCGCCACCCTCACCTCGCTGCAGCTGCGGCGCATGACCCGGCGCAGGTGGATCGGCGTGGCGCTCGCCGCGGGCGTGCTCGTGGCGGTGCTGATCGCGGCGCTGGCGACCGGTGAGACGGGCCAGGCGCGCGAGGACGAGATGCGCCAGGGGGCCGCGTCGCTGCTACTGCTCGGAGGGCTGCTCGTCGCGGCGCTGCTGGGTGGCACGGCCCTCAACCGCGACTCCGACTCCGGCCACTTCGGGCTGCTGATGGGAGCGGGCGCGGGCCGGCCCGCCCTCGTCGCGGCGGCGCTCGCCGCGCGGACGGTCGCCCTGCTGGCCGTGATCGGCGCGTGGGGCCTCGCCCTTCAGGGCGGCTCGATGGCGATCGGCCTCGGGGCAGACGGCGACCTGGCGGTGCACACGCTGCTGGTCGGCGAGGCGCTGCTGCTGACGATGGTCGCGGCAGCCGCCGCGAGCTCGGTCGTCGGGGTTGTCGCCTCCGCCCTCTTCGCCCTCTCGATCTACCTGACCGCGCAGGCGATGATGAACCTCAAGGCCGCCGCGGATCAGGACATCATCGGCACCGCGCGAGCGGGCATCAACGGGGCCTACTACATCTCACCGCGCATCCCTACCTCGCCGATGCTCGCGGAGCTTCAGGAGCGTGGCGCGGCGGGCCCGGCGGTACCGCGGGTCGACATCAACGGCAACGAGGTGCTGCTGGCCTCGTCGGGCTGGCCGACGATCGCGTGGACGCTGATGTGGATCGGGGCTCTGGCGGCGCTCGCCTACGCGGGCATGCGCCGCCGGCCGGTCCTCTGACGGATCATGCGGAGCGCCCGGCCGTCGCCGGCCGGGCGCTCGGATGTCAGACGGCGACCCCGGGGCGGTCGACCGCGCCGTAGAGCGTGTCGCGCTCGGCCGGCACGCGGCCGCCGGCGCGGATCAGGGTCTCCATGCGCTCCTGGGACAGCCCGAGAGGGGTCTGAACGGTGGTGGCGTGCGCGATGCGCTCCTCGGTGAGCGTGCCCGACAGGTCGTCCAGGCCGAACGACAGGGCCTCGGAGGTGATCTCCTCGCCCAGCATCACCCAGTGGCCCTTGATGTGCGGGAAGTTGTCGAGGAAGAGCCGGCCGACCGCGATGGTGCGCAGCTTCTCCTCGCGCGAGGGGCCCGGGAGGTACGCGAACTCGGTGTTGCCCGGAAGGAACGGCAGCGGGATGAAGGCCTGGAAGCCGCCCGTGTCGTCCTGCAATTCGCGCAGCCGGCGCATGTGGTCGACCCGCTCCTCGGGCGTCTCGAAGTGCCCGAACAGGAGCGTCGCGTTGGTGCGCAGCCCCTGGGAGTGCGCCTCGCGGTGCACCTCCAGCCAGGTCTCGGCCGGGACCTTGCGGTCGGCGATGATCTTGCGCACGCGCGCGCTGAAGACCTCCGCGCCGCCACCCGGCATCGTGTCGTGCCCGGCGGCGCGCAGCCGGCGCAGGACCTCGGCGTGCGGCAACTTGGAGAGACGGGCGACGAAGTCGACCTCCACGGCGGTGAGCGCCGTGAGCGAGACCTGCGGCAGCCCGGCCTTCAGCTCGGAGAACAGCTCCTCGTAGTACTCGAGGCCGTACTCCTTGGTCATGCCGCCCACGATGTGCAGCTCGGTGATGCCGAGCGCGGCGAGCTGGTGCGCACGGTCGACAAGCTGGTCGACGCTGTAGGCGTACGCGTCGGGGTCCTTCTCGGTCCAGACGGCGAAAGCGCAGAATCCGCAGCCCACCACGCAGATGTTGGTCGGGTTGAGGTGGGCGTTCACGTTGTACGTGACGATGTCGCCGCGCGCCCGGCGCACGACGGCGTCGGCCGCCGCGCCGAGGTCGGCCAGCGGGGCGTCGCGGTAGAGCGTGACGGCTTCGTCGGGGCTGATGCGTCCGCCGTCGGCGGCGCGGGAGAGAATCTCGTCGATCATGGGGCGAGGTTATCAGGGGCACGGGCCGTCACGGCCCGTTCCGGCGACCGTCGGGACGGTCGGCTCCGGTAGTCTGGACGGGTGGCAGAGCACGCGCTGAAAGAGTGGGCGGTGACCATCGAGGCCCTCTGCAGGGGTCACCAGGTCATGATCGTCCGCAAGGGCGGCATCGGTGAGAAGCGCTTCACCCTCCCCCATCCGCGCTTCTACCTCTTCCCGGGATACCTGCACCAGCGCCCCGATCTGGTCGCCGAGCGCTGGCGCCCGGTCTTCGACGGGACGCTCGCGCGCCGAGAGGACCCCGAGATGCTTCCCCTCACCGCCTACGCAGAGCTGCACTCGTCCCATCCGATCTCGGACCCGGGGGCGCTCGCCCTGCTCGGGCCCGAGCACATCCTCACCGACGACTACGCCGCCGAGCGGCTGCGGTGGCGGCGCAAGCACCCGCTCTGGGCCGTGGTGCTGCGCGTCTGGCGCGTGGAGGAGCCGCCGGTCCTCGCGACGGGGCCCGAGCACGGCGGCTGCGTCAGCTGGGTCGACCTGCCCGACAGCATCCGGGCGCCGCGCGCCCTCGTCCCCGCGCTCCCCGACGACGACTTCGCCGCCGCCGCCGAGCGCATCGAATCCATCCTCGCCACCGGAGCAGCCCATTGACCCGTGCCCACGTCCTGATCTGCCGCGGCCCCGACTGCATGAGCCGGGGGGCGCAGGCCACCTACACGGCCTTCACCCGCGAGCTCGCCGCCCTCGGCCTGCCCGATGACGAGGTGGTGCAGACCCAGTGCGGGTGCGTCGGCCCGATGTGCGGCAGCGGGCCGACGGTCTGCGTGTACCCCGAGGGCACCTGGTACGGCGCCGTCGGCGCCGACGACGCCCCCGAGATCGTGCGCGAGCACATCGGCGCCGGCCGCCCCGTGGAGCGACTGACCGTCCAGCGGCTGGAGGGAACTGCACCGTGAGCGACACCGGCCACGCCGAGGCGTTCGACGCGATCCTCGACCAGCAGCCCGCCGACTGGGCCTTCTTCGAGGTCCACGTGACCCTCGACGACGCCCTGCGGCTCACCGAGGCGCGTGTCGCCCTTGCCCGCGCCAACGCCCGCCCGCAGTACGGTCCGGCCGATCACGACTTCGCCATCACCGTGGCGAACACCCACGGCCACGGCGCCCGCGCCGGGGTGGTGCGCTCGGCCCTGCGCAGCCTCGACATGCTGGGCATCACCGGACGCACATGGGGTGGCGCCACGCGCACCGCGACGCGCCCCGCGCCGGCGCACCGGTACGGCCCCTGATGTACCGCGACGAGGACGATCTGCAGCTGCTCGCCGAACTGGCGGGGGTGCTCGATGAGCGCGTCGCCCGGGCCGGGCTGAGCTCGGGTTCCTACCTGATCCTGCGCGACCTCCTCTGTCATCCCGGGCCGCAGGGTGTCGTCGCGATCGCGGGCCGCCTGGAGGCACAGCCCGAGCAGGTCGCCCCGCTCTGCAGCCGCCTGATCGACCTGAGGATGGCCGAGATGCACCCGGCCGGGCTCGAGGTGACCGAACGCGGAACCGAGCAGGCCGCCGCCATCGAGGCCGACGCGAACACATCGATGCGCGAGTACGTGCTGGAGCGCCCGCACACCGCGACCGTCTACGGGCTCGTGGCCTCCATGCAGGCCGGCCGCTTCACGATCGAGGATCTGCTCGCGATGCTCGCCGAGGGCCCCGGCGCCGCGGGCGAGGAGCCGCCGGGGTGAGCGTGGCCGGGCTGCTCCCGATCGTGATGGTGGTGGCCCTCGTCGCGCTCATCGTCGTGCTGAGCATCTACCGCAAACGCCAGGGGTGACCCGGTGAACGCCCGTCCCGTCGGCGTGCGGGTGCTGGTCGCGGCCGGCCTCGCGCTCGGCGCCACCCCCGCCGCGGCGCTGGGCCTGGCGGGCGGCGCGACCGGTGGCGGCGGGGGCGGTGGCGGCGGTGGCGGCGGGAGCTCCTCCAGCGGCAGCGGCAGCGGATCGGGAGACGGCGATCTCACCGGCATCTGGTGGATCGACCTGTCGATCGTCCTCGCCTTCATGGCGATCATCTTCGGGACGGGCGTCGTCACGACCTGGTGGGCCGTGCGGCGGCGTCAGAAGCGCGTCGCAGAGGTCGCGCGCGCCGCGGCGATCGCCGATGCCGGCGACGGGTACTGGCACCCTCACACGATGCAGGAGCGCATCCGCGAGGCCTTCTACCCGATCCAGCTCTCATGGGAGCGCCGCGACATCACCGCGTCACGGCCGTTCGTCTCCGATGCCCTCTTCGAACGCCACAGGCTGCAACTCGCGGGCTACGAGGAGCAGCACCGGGTCAACCGCATCGAGGACCTGAAGCTCGGGGGCATCGAGATCGTGCGCCTCCACAACGTGACCGACGACGGCGAGGACCGCTTCGTCGCGCGCATCGAGTGCTCGGCGCGGGATTGGATGGAGGACACGCGCACGGGCGCCGTCGTGAACGGCAACCGCGACGCCGTGACCCACTTCGTGCAGTTCTGGAGCTTCAGCCGTCACCCCGAGCACGGCTGGGTGCTGGACGAGATCCAGCAGGGCACCGAGGGCGACTATCACCTGAGCGCGCCGCTGGTGAACGCCGATGAGGGGCCGCCGGCAGGCGCCGCGGACACGCCGGAACCCGCCGCGCCCGCGCCGTGAGTGCGCCCGAGGCAATGCCCTGGCGGCCCGCGGTCGTGGCGAGCGCGGCGATCGTCACCGCCCTCATGGCGCCGGCCCAGGCGTGGGCCCTCGCCGGGGGTGCCACCGGGTCTGACTCCGGGTCGTCGGGCTCATCGGGGTCCAGCGGGGGTTTCTCCGGGTCGAGCGACTCCGGCTTCAGCGGTGGCTCCGGCGGGGGCGGGGGCACCGTCGGCGAGGGCAGCTGGTGGGGCCTGATCATCTTCGCGGCGGTGTGGCTGCTCATCTTCCTCGCCGGCAGCCGCGCCGTGCGGCGCGTGGCCGGGAGGATCGTCGACCAGGGGGGCGCGCGGGCAGTGGCCCGCCGGGCCGCGTCGGCCGAGGCGGCGGCACTGGTCGCCGATTCCGGCGACGGCTACTGGCACCCGCACGCGCTGAGGTCGTGCGTCGCCGAGGCGTTCTTCCCGATCCAGCTCTCCTGGGCCGAGCGTGACATCGCCGGGTCACGGCCGTATGTCTCGGACGCCCTCTACGAGCGGCACCGGCTGCAGCTGGAGGGACTCGAGTCGCAGGGGCGGGTGAACCGCATCGAGGATCTGCGCCTGGCGGGCATCGAGATCGTGCGCGTCCACAACGTGACCGATGACGCGGAGGATCGCTTCGTCGCGCGCATCGAGTGCTCGGCGCGGGACTGGATGGAGGACGCCGGCACCGGCCGCGTGGTCAACGGGAATCCGCGCACCCCGACCCTCTTCGAGCAGTACTGGAGCTTCAGCCGCCACCCGCGCCACGGCTGGGTGCTGGACGAGATCCAGCAGGGCTCTGAGGGCCGCTACCACCTGGGCGCCCCGGTCGTGAACGCCGATGAGGGCCCGGTGGCGCAGCCCGCCTGACGGGCTGTTCAGTACCGCCCGGCGGTGTCCCCGAGGGCCGACCAGACATCGAGCTTGGTGCGGACCCGCCGGATCACCTCGTCGGTGAACTCGTCGGTCGCGCACGAGCCGCCGAGGTCCGCGGTGCGGATCCCCTCGGCGATCGCCTCGAGGGCCGACTCGTAGATCGCGCGCGACGCGGTGGTCGCGCTCTCGCCCTCCATGTACGGCAGCACCGATGCCCCGGCCAGGATCATCGCCAGCGGGTTGGCGACGTTCTTGCCCTGCAGCGTGGGTGCCGTGCCGTGGGGCGCCTCGGCCATCACCGCGGAGGCCTGGAACCGGTCGTCGAAGGCGAGCAGCTGCGACTCGGCGCCGGCGATCGATCCGAAGAGCTGCAGCACCATGTCCGAGATGCAGTCGCCGTCGCGGTTGAGGGTGGGGACGACGAGTGCGTCGCCCTCGTGACTGATCAGTGCCGCGTAGAGGGCGTCGATGAGCATCGGGCGGTAGCGCACGTCGGGGTGACGCGCGGCGGCGGCGTCGAGTTCCTCCTTCAGCAGCCCCTCGTAGACGGGCGAGACGGTCCACTTGGGTCCGCCGAAGACCGTCGCGTGCATGCGGCGCGCCTGCTGGAAGGCGAATTCGGCGACCGCGCGGCAGGTGCGGCGCGATATGTGCTCCACCCGCCAGGCCAGCTCGTCGCCGTCGGGGCCCTCTTCGCGGTACTCCCGCGCGTTGTAGGCGTCGTCGACGGCCATCCGCACGACCGAGATCGGCGCGTGGATGCCGGCCACCGGGCGCACGCCGGAGAGCCGTCGGCCGGTGCGGATGATCACCTTCCCGCCGATCGCCTCGCGCAGCAGGGCGTTGGGGCTGCCCACATCGCCGGCGTCCTCGGGCGTGATCGTGGCCGCCTTCAGGCCGAAGCCGTGCTCCAGGTTGGCGGCCGCCGCCTCGAAGACCACGGCGTTCTTCGTGCGCCGCCGGTTCTCGAGCGACAGGTCGAAGCGGAGGAACGTGAGGTCGACGCCGGTGACCGCCGGGTCGAGCACGCGCAGGGCCTCATCGAGCAGTTCCTGCCCGGTCTGGTCCCCCTCCATCACCACGAGCGTCTGCTGCGCCATGGGTTCAGGGTACAGGCAGCCGCGGCGGCACTCAGTCCCGCTGCGTGGGCGTCTCCTCCATGCGGTAGACGCGCACCGATGGCTCCTTGCCGAGGACCCCCGCGAGATCGAGCAGGGCCCGCCGTGTGGCCGGCCGCGACGCGAAGCCCTCGGCCTCCTGCCTGCTCCCCCACTCGGCCAGCGCCCCGTACTCACCCGCTTCGTTCAGGAACAGCACGTGGCGGCGGCACCCGGCTGCCGCGGCGGCGAGAGCGGCCGCGGCGGCGCGCGCCTCATCGTCGCGCCCCGGACCCAGGCGGAAGGCCACCTCCGTGCCGTAGCAGAGCACGCCGCTCACCCGGACAGGGGCGTCACGTGGGCGAGCACGACCTGGTCGGCCCCGTCCGCGCACTCGCCGAGCGCGACCGCGAGCAGATCGGTGAGACGCTCGGTCGCCCGCGCGACCGCCGCGGCCTGCTCGACGGCGCGCAGGGCGCCGACGAGCCCCGGGTCGAGGCGATCCTGCACCTCCACGAGCGGGTCGGACGCGCGCACGAACAGTGCATAGGCGGCGTGGATGCGCTCCTGGATGGCCGTCGCGGCGTCCATGTCGACCAGCGATGCCAGCGCGCGCTCCGGGCGCTCCCTCCAGTCGGCCAGTTCGAGGGCACGGGCGGCGAGCGTCTCGATGCTCGCCATGACCTCGCGGGGCTCATCCGTGACCGCCAGGGCCCGGCCGGCGGTGGCCACCAACTCACGCAGGGCGTCCGCGTCGACGATCAGCTCCAGGTGCTCCCACAGCAGGCCGGCCCCGGCGATCTCGCGCGCCCGGGGCGCCGAGCGCTCGGGCGCGAGGTCGCGCGCGAGGCACAGGAACGCGGGGCCGTCGAACGCGCACAGGTAGGCACGCGCGCCCGGCGCCCACTCGACCGCGCGCACCCCGAGGGGCTCGCGCCCGGCGATGGCGGCTGCGGCGTCATGTGCCGCGCCGAGGTCGCGCAGGAGACGAGCGGCAGCGTGTTCGTCGTGGGTGGTTTCCATCGCTTTTCACTCTGCCACAGAGGGGCGCCAACGCGACCCGGGCGTACAATGCCCGGAGTGCCCGTCACCACACCCTGCCCGCCACCCACCGCGCCGCTCAGGTCCGGCGACCTCGCCCGCGCGCTGACGGTGTCGCTGGCCGGCCGGGCGCACCGGGACATCGCCGAGGGCGGCCGCCGAGCGGCGGTGCTGATGCTCCTCTTCGACCGCGCCGACGAAGCCCATCTGCTCCTGACAAAACGCTCCGAGCACCTTCCCTCGCACCCGGGTCAGATCTCGCTGCCGGGCGGCGTGCGGGAGGCCACGGACGAGTCGCTGATGCACACCGCGCTGCGCGAGACGCACGAGGAGGTCGGCATCACGCCCGACCTGGTGCATGTGCTCGGCAGGCTCGACGATGTCGACACCATCGCCACCGGCTTCCTGATTCGCCCGTTCGTCGCGGTGGCGCGGGGCCCGCTGTCCCCGGTTCCGGCCGACGATGAGGTCGCGCGCGTGATGGAGGTGCCCGTCGCCGAGATCCTGCGGGTCGACGCGGCCCTTCCCGCGGACGCCGGGATCGCCACGATGCGCTACCCGCTGGACGGCGAGGACGTGTGGGGCGCGACCGCGCGGATACTGCGCACCTTCTCCGCGGTCACGCGCTGCGCCCTCGCGGGCGCGGGGTGAGCCGCCTAGCCCGGGTACAGCGCCGGCAGGGACTTGCGCGGCGGCAGATCGGGGCGCGCGACGCGGCCGGTCTCGCCACCCAGCCCGAGGCGGTCGAGGCGCTCCAGATGCGCCGTCAGCTCGGCCGCGCGCGGATGGTCCCGGGGCAGGAGAGCGGCATAGGCGGCGACGCGGTCGCGGATCTGGAAGGCGAAGTGGGGTGTCGCGGCGCCGACGAGGGCGGAGAGTTCGTCCTCGGTCGGGATGCCGTAGTCGTGCTCGTAGACGGACATGGGCGGAGGCTACCAGCCCCGCCCGGCGGCATCCCCGCGGGGGCGCCGGCCCCGCTCCGGACGGCGTGTGATGCGCGCGGGCTGGGCTATCATCCGCGGTCAGTAGGCGGCGGGCGCGGGGTCAGAGTGCACCGATGGCGATGAGGGACGACGACAAGCTGGTGCGTCAGCTCTCGCTGCTGGCGTTCCTGATGTCCCAGCAGCGGCCGGTGACCGCCGACGAGATCCACGAGGCGGTCGAGGGTTACGGTGGGATGAGCGTGCAGGCGTTCCTGCGGCGCTTCTACGCCGACCGGGCCGAGATCGAGGGCATGGGCCTGCGGCTCGCGGTGGAGCGCCCCGGCGACGACCCGTTCCAGGGTGACCTCTACGCGCTGCCGCCGGAGAACTACTATCTGCCCGAGCTGGACTTCGACGAGGCGGAGCTGTCGGCCCTCCAGACGTGCCTGCACCTGCTCGACGGGCAGTTCGCCTACGCCGAGCCGTTGCGGCTGGCCCTGCAGTATCTGACCCTCGGCCGGCCGAGCCCGCTCGACGACCACGCCGCGCGCACGGTGTCCGTGAACCTGCTGGGTGGTGATTACTCGCCCGAGGTCGCCGCTCACCTCACGAAGATCGAGTCGGCGATCAGCCGGCGCAAGACGATCCGCTTCACGTACTACTCGATCGGCCGCGATGAGCGATCCGAGCGAGAGGTCGATCCGTACAGCCTCCAGTACACGGGCGGCAACTGGTACATGGTGGGCTACGCGCATGAGCGCGAGGACATCCGCCT
>JBKHVQ010000184.1:0-2897 GCA_046569985.1 Thermoleophilia bacterium
GGCGCGACGGGCGTGGCGGGTCATCTGCACGACCCCGAGCGCCAACGTGGCCGGGACCGGCAGCATCGCCTGTGTCATATCCAGGCCGCCGGCCCCGACGAGGGCCGCCACCAGAACCTGGATGGCCCCCGCGGCGGAGAAGCCCCCGGTGTTCGCCAGGCCGGTCGCGATGCCCGCGCGCTCAGGTGGGGTGTCGGCGCGCGCGATGTCGAACGCCAGCATCGCCGCGGCACAGGCCGGCCCGGTGGCGATCATCGTCGTCACCACCAGCGCCACCGGGGCGCCGCCGGGCCACAGGAGGGTGATCGACCACAGCGCGCCGACGACGGTGGCCGTGCCCAGCGTGACCACATCGCGCAGGCCGGGCCGACGCGCGACGATCACACCGAATGCGGGCGAGGCCAGGGCGCACAGCGCGACGCACGCCAGCAGCGTCATGCGCGCGGCGGCCTCGGTCAGGCCGCGTCCATCGACCATGTACGGATAGCCCCACAGCGCCGTGACCGCGACGAACGGGCCCATCAGCGTCAGATGGGTCCAGAAGGCGTGCCGGGTCCCGGCGCGCGCCCACGCCGCGCGCAGCGCCACCCGGGTGCCCGCGAGGGGCGCGGCTTCGGGCGTGCCGGCGCCGGCCGGCCGGTCTCGGACGACCACCAGGCACAGCCCGGCCGCGGCCAGGGTGGCGAGGCCGCTCCCCAGGAAGACCGGCGTCCAGCCGAGGATGTCCAGCGCCCCGCCCAGGGGAACCGTCGTGGCGAGCTGGCCGACCGCGCCCGCGCCCGCGGTCAGCAGGGCCAGCGGCGCGTAACGCCGCGGGGGGAACCAGCTCTGGACCAGGCGCAGGACGCAGAGGAAGATCAGGGCGTCGCCGGCGCCGCTCACCCCGCGCGCGGCGAGCGCCGGAACGGCGTCGTGAGCGACCCCGAAGGAGGCCTGCCCGAGGCCCATCGCCAGCAGGCCGATCGCCAGCGTGCGGCGCGGGCCGACGCGGTCGACCATCAGCCCGGCCGGGACGATCAGCGCCAGGTAGAGGAGGAGCTGCAGCGCCGACAGCAGCGCGATCGTCTCCACCGGCACGTCCAGGCGCTCGGACGCTCGCAGCGACGCCACCGCGAGGCTCATGCGGTGGAACATCGCGATGACATAGAAGCCCGCCGCGGCGCCCCAGATGACCCACGGGCTGCGGAGCGCGGGCGGGACCACCATGTGCGGACGTCTTAGATGCATCATGCGTTTATAGCGGATGCCCGGGCGATGCGATAGAGATGTGCGGAACATGGGATCGCCCCCCGAAAGCGCCAAGGACCGCGCCTACGCCTTCGTGAAGGAGCGCGTCCTCGACGGCGTCTACCCCGGGGGGGAGCTGCTGTCGGAGGGAGAGGTCGCGGCCGAGCTCGGCCTCAGCCGCACCCCAGTGCGCGAGGCGTTCCTGCTGCTGGAGGCCGAGGGCCTCATGCGCCTGTACCCCAAGCGCGGGGCGCTGGTGGTTCCGGTCTCGCCCGACGAGGTGCGCGATGTCATGGAGACCCGGCAGGTGGTCGAGCGCCACGCCGCGGCACGCGTCGCCACGCGCGCGCCGGAGGGCGTGATCGATGAGCTGCAGGGCCTGGTGGACGAGCAGGCCGCCCGCGCGGCGGAGGGCGACGGCGCGGGCTTCGTCGACGCCGACAGGCGCTTCCACCGGACGCTGGTGGAGGGCGCCGGCAACGCGGTCCTGCTGCGCCTCTACGACACTCTGCGCGACCGGCAGCGGCGCATGGGGACCGCCACGGTGACCCGTGACCCGGCCGCGATGGCGGCGTTCCTGGCCGAGCACCGGGCGATCATCGGGGCCCTGCGCGCGGGCAACGCCACCGAGGCCTCGGAACGCATCGAGCGGCACATCGCCGGGGCCCGCGCGCGCCTCACCCGCTGACGCGCCCCACCACGGCCGCCGCCGACGACCCCACTGTGCCGTGAGTCGCCCGAAGGTGTGACGTAGGCTGTGACACCGTGAGACTCGTCGTCGCGACCTGCCAGGTTGACTACGCCGGTCGACTGACCGCGCACCTGCCGATGGCGACGCGGGTGCTGATGTTCAAGGCCGACGGGTCGGTGTTGATCCACTCGGACGGCGGCTCGTACAAGCCGCTGAACTGGATGTCCCCGCCATGCACGATGCGGGAGGGGCTCGCGGAGGACGGCCGCGTCGAGTGGACCGTCGTCTCGCGCTCCGACGACACCCTCAGGATCCTCGTCGACGACATCCACCACGACTCCTCCCACGAGCTCGGCGCCGACCCCGGCCTCCGGAAGGACGGCGTCGAGAAGCACCTGCAGGAGCTCCTCGCCGACCACCCGGGCACGATCGAGGAGGGGCTCACGCTGGTGCGCCGCGAGTACGCGACGGCGATCGGGCCGGTCGATCTGATGTGCCGGGACGCCGCCGGCGGGGCCGTGGCCGTCGAGGTGAAACGGCGCGGGGAGATCAACGGCGTCGAGCAGCTCACCCGCTACCTGGACCTGCTGAACCGCGATCCCCGGCTGAGCCCGGTGCGGGGCTTCCTCGCCGCGCAGGAGGTCAAGCCGCAGGCGCGGGTGCTCGCGGCCGACCGCGGCATCGCGTGCGTCGTGGTCGACTACGACGCGCTGCGCGGGCTCGACGACCCCGCCTGGCGCCTGTTCTGAGCCGGGCCTGAGCGGACCGCGCCGACCGCGCGGAGACCCGATCCTCCAGTCCGCGCCGGGGGTGGCCGATGCCCGCTGCATGAGGACTCAGACCCCCGTCAGCCCCCCCGCGGACTACCTGCGCTTCTGCGAGGGGATCCGCCGGGTGTGCGGCATCGACCTCGGGTACTACCGCCCGGCCCAGATGGAGCGCCGCCTGCGCGCGTTCGCCGAGCGCGCCGGCCATCCCG
>JBKHVQ010000185.1:0-1917 GCA_046569985.1 Thermoleophilia bacterium
CATCCGCAGGTGTTCATGAAGCATCGCGGGTCGATCACGGGGCCGTCGGGGCCGGTGGTGCACCCGGGCGAGCGGTACACGCGCTGCCTCGACTACGAGTGCGAGTTGGCGGTCGTGATCGGCCGCCGCGCAGAGCGGGTCGACGAGGCGCGGGCGCTCGGGCACGTGTTCGGCTACGCGGTGATGAACGATGTCAGTGCGCGCGATGTGCAGCGCGCCGAGCCGCAGTGGCTGCGCGCGAAGGGCGGGCCGACCTTCGGCCCGTTCGGGCCGTGGGTGACGACCGCAGATGAAGTCGCCGACCCCCAGGCGCTGGGCCAGCGCACTTGGGTCAACGGCGAGCTGCGCCAGGATTCGACGACCGGCGCGATGGTGTTCGGCGTCGCGCGGGTGATCTCGTGGCTCTCGCATTCGCTCGCGCTGGAGCCCGGGGATGTGATCGCCATGGGCACGCCGGCCGGGGTGGGGCTGGGGATGGACCCACCGCGGTTCCTGGTGCCCGGCGATGTGGTGCGCATGGAGATCGACGGGCTGGGGGCGATCGAGCATCGTGTCGTCGCGCGGGCGGGCGCGTGAGGCCCGAGGACGCACTGGCCCGCGTGCTGGCCGTGACTGGCGTGGCCCTGCCGCGCGGGGTGCTGGGCGACGAGACACGGCTGCTGGCGGACGCCCTGGCGGGCCGGGGCGGGGGCGAGGTCGGCGAACTCGCGGGCCGGGCGGCCGCCGTGCACTGGGCGGTGCTGCAGGGGCCGATGGAGGCCGCGGTGGCGCGCGGCGCGCGCGATGCGGTGGGCCGAGATGTCGAGGCGTTCGAGGTGGTGCTGGGGTGGGCGCGCGACCCGGATCCCGACAATCCGTTCGCCCGGGCGCTGGTGGTGCGCGCCGCGGGGGAGCTCGAGGCGGCCCGGGCGCGCGCCCGCGAGCATCTGCGCAGCGCCGAGGGGTCCCTCTCCGAGGACGATGTGCGCGCCGCCGCGCTGGCGGCCACCGTCGCGGGTGCGATGGCCGTCGCCCTCCTCGATCTCGATCCGGATGACTTCGCGCCGGAGATCGCGGACTATCTCGGGGGCGCCCGGGCGGAGGAGGATGTCGAGGCGCTGGCGCGGGCGACCGGCGACACGGAGATCCGCACGTGGGCGCGGGGCGCGGTCGTCGAGATCGAGGAGCCGGCGGCCCCGCGGGCCGTCGCCGCGGTGCGCCAGGTCGCCGCGGGTGCCGCGCCTCCCGACCCGGCGCACGATCTGGTGTGGGTCCCGGCGATTCTGGCCCTCGTGGAGGAGGCGGTCGAGCGGGCGCTGGTGGATGAGGCTGCCGCAGGCCCCGCGTCGCCGGGCGGCGTGTGATCCTCAGCGGGGGCGGGCGGTGGGCGCCCCCGTGGCGCGCCAGAAGGGTGCCAGCGGAGCGCGGGCCGGTGCGCTGAGGTACGCGACGATGCGCGCCGGGTGGCTGCTGACCAGCCACACCCGGTCGCCGGACCGCAGGCACATGGCGCGGCCGGCCCCGAGTGCCCGCCCGGCGCGCCAGGCGCCCTCGGCGGGAAGCGCCGTCTGTCGCGCCGGTGGCGCGAGGCAGTTGCCTTGGTCGAGCGGCGCGCCGTTGGCGCGCCGGTAGCGCCCGTAGGCCCCGGCGGTGAGCGCCGTGGTGGGGAAGAGGTCGTAGAAGGCGGCGACGCCGAAGGCGGGCTCGGTGTCGCACCGCAGGCCGGCGACCGCCCCGGCGGCGGTCGTCCCCGGATCCGCGCGGGTGCAGCGCCGGGCGAGGTCCGGGTGGAGGCGCGCCAGGATGAACGCCTCGCCGCGGTTGGGGAAGCCGCCGGGGCGCTCGACGAGGACGCCGCCCGTGTCGTCGGGCACCGGGGCGGGGGCGGCCGGCGCCGTCGTGGAGGCGGTCGCCGCCGTCTCCGTCTGGGTCTGCGTC
>JBKHVQ010000186.1:0-2592 GCA_046569985.1 Thermoleophilia bacterium
GCTCGCCCTTGAGCGCGACCTGGAGCTGATCAGCCACGTCGACCGCCTCGGCTTCGACGAGGCGTGGGTCGGCGAGCACCATTCGACCGGCTGGGAGACGATCGCCTCGCCCGAGATGTTCCTCGCCGTGGCCGCCGAGCGCACGCGCCACATCCGTCTGGGCACCGGCGTGGTGAGCCTCCCCTACCACCACCCGCTGATGGTCGCCGACCGCATCGTGCTGCTCGACCACCTCACCCGGGGGCGGGTGAACTTCGGCGTCGGGCCCGGCGGCCACCTCACCGACGCCCTGATGCTGGGCATCGAGCCGACGGACCTCCGCCCGATGATGGCCGAGCGGCTCGACGTGATCATGCGCCTGTTCACCGACACGACGCCCTTCAGCCACACCGGGGACGGCTACGAGCTGCACGAGGCCGTCCTGCAGTTGCGCCCCTTCCAGGACCCCCACCCCCCGGTCTTCGTCACCAGCATGGAGTCGCCGGCCGGCATGACCCTCGCCGGACGCCACGGCGCGGGGGTGCTGTCGCTCACCGTGGCGAAGGGCCCGTCGGGCCCGATCGACCTGTCGGCGCACTGGGGTATCGCCGAGGAATCGGCCGACCGGCACGGCACCACCGTCAGTCGCGCCAACTGGCGCCTGTCGATCCCCGTCCACCTGGCCGAGACCCGCGCCGAGGCGATGGATGCCGCGCGCGAGGGGGCGGCCCGCTACCTCATCGACTACGCAGAGGCCATCACCGGGCGGGCGCGACCGGTGCCCGGGCCGCGCGATCTCATCATCGAGCAGATGGTCGAGGCCGGAAGCTGGATCGTGGGGACACCCGACGACTGCATCGAGGCCATCGACCGCCTGGCCGAGCGGTCCGGCGGGTTCGGCGGCCTCCTCATCTGGGCCAATGAATGGGCCACGCGCGAGCAGGGGCTGCGCAGCTACGAGCTCTTCGCGCGCCACGTGATGCCGCGCTACCAGGGATCGCTCGACGGGATCATGTCCTCGAACTCCGTCGCGCGGGCGCGCAGCGAGCAGGCGGGCCGGGAACGGACCGCCGCCGTGGAGGCCGCCCGGCGGACCTACGAGGCCGAGGCCCCCGGGGGGACGACCCTGCGGAAGACCGACACGCCCGCCCGGTCGTAGACCCGCTCCCAGCGGGGGCTCTGCCTCAGCCAGCGCAGCACGGGAGTGAACGTGACGGGCCGCAGGGTGGGGCGGTCACGCGCCACGGCGCGGGTGCGGGCGGTGTCGGAGACAACCACCCACTCCGCCCCCGAGAGGACGGGGAACAGCATGATCCGGCGGCGGGCCGAGAGGTGGGACCCGGCGTCGTTGGTCGCCGACACGGGCGCGCGCGGCGGCACGAGGGCCACCGCCTCCGCGAGCGCGCGCGCCGAGTCGTCGCGGGTGAAGGTGTGCAGCGAGCTTCCCTGCCCTCCCCCGGGCACCCAGCCCCAGACGGGGAGCGGCCCACCCCGCACCCCCGCCAGCACCACCGCCCCGACCACGACGCCGGCGAGGAGCCCGCTTCGCGCGGTGACGGGGCGTAGCCACCGCCCCAGGCGTCCGGCCCGGCCGTCGCGCAGGCGGGCGAGACCGAGGATCGCGGCGGCGATCAGGAAGGGCACCAGCACGACGGCGTAGTGGTACTCGATGGTGCGGATCGGGTTGGCCGCGCCGGTGCCGTCCTCCAGGCCGGCACCGGCGAGCAGGTTGATCGCGAACTGCGGCAGTGCCGCCGCGGTCAGCGCAGACCGGAGCGGCATGAACAGCAGCGGGGCGAGCAGGGTGACGAGGTAGACCAGTCGGTCACCCGTGGCGAGGAGCTGCACCGTGTCCACAGGATCGGTGACGAGGTTCAGCATGATCCCGGCGGGCCCGTCCCCCACCCCCTCATAGCGCGCGAGGAACGGGCTCTCGCCCTGGAGCGCATGGGCGGGGATGATCACCCGGACGGCGATCACCACCCACAGCGCGGACGCCCCGGCCAGGAGGACCGCGGCGCGGCGATACGCCGGGCGGGCGAACCACATCCACACCGCCAGCCCCACCAGCATCAGCCCGACCTGCTCCTGGGTGATCAGCGCGAGCGCCGCCGCGACGCCGAGCCACCACCACCGGCCGGCGTCGGCCGCCCAGATGCAGGTCATCAGCAGGGGCGCGGCCAGCGTCACCGGATGGAAGTCGAACAGCACCGCATGCTGCAGCGCCGGATAGAGCAGGTAGACCGCGGCGGCGGCCACCGCCAGGCGGTCGTCACGCAGGTGTGCGCGCGCCAGCCAGAACGCCGGCAGCGCGCCCAGCGACACGACGACAGCCTGGGTCACGAGAAGCAGTTCGGGACTCGGCCAGACCCACCACGCGGGCGCGAACAGGGCGAGGATCGGGTCGACGTGCGCGCCGAGGCGGCTGAACTGGGCGCCCGAGACCTCCGTGGTCGAGAACAGACCGCCGTTGGCGACGCTCCACACCGCCTGCACCATGTTGCCCAGATCGAAACGGCCGGCCGAAAAAGCGCGGAAGCGGGCCACCGACAGCGCCGCGAACACCACGGCGTGAACGACGACCAGGCCGCACGCGAGCCAGAGGGCGCGGTC
>JBKHVQ010000187.1:0-2107 GCA_046569985.1 Thermoleophilia bacterium
CCACGATCCGCGCGGCGGCGGCGAGGTCGGCCGCCGGCGCGCGCTCGGCGCCGCGGCAGAGGGCGGCGAGGAGCTCGACGAGGCCGTGGTCCAGAGCGGAGGGGTCCGCGGCGGTTACCTGATCAGCGACTGGCGGATGCCGATCGCGACGGCCTGGGTGCGATGCTCGGCCTCCAGCTTGGCCAGGATGTGCTTCACGTGGGTCTTCACGGTCTCCACGCTCACCACGAGCCGCTCGGACACCTCGCGGTTCGAGTACCCGTCCGCGAGCATCTGCAGGACCTCGCGCTCCCGGGCGCTGAGCACGCCCCCCTGGCGCGGCCGCTGGACCTGACGCAGGAAGTCGGGCGCCAGGCGCGGGTCGACGTAGGGATCGCCCGCGACCACCTGCCGGATGGCGCCGGCGAGGGCACCGCTGTCGGAGTCCTTCAGCACGAACCCCTGCGCGCCGGCGTCGAGGGCCTCCCAGAGCAGGTCCTGTTCGGCGTGGGCCGTGAACATGATCACCCGCACCTCGGGGTGCGCGGCCAGTAGCCTCTGCGTGGCGACGATGCCCCCGATGCCGGGCATGCGGGCATCCATGAGCACCACGTCGGGTCGCCGGCGCCCCGCCATCTCGATGGCCGCCTCACCCGTCGCCGCCTCACCCACGACGACCACATCGTCAGACTGGGAGAGCACCCGCCGCAGTCCCTCCCGGACGATCGCGTGGTCGTCGACCAGGAGGCAGCTGATGTGCCGGGCCTCGTTCGACTGCGGTGGAACCGAGCTCATCGCCATGAGTCTCTCACGGTCATGAGGAGCCGAGTGGGCGATCCTGGATTCGAACCAGGGACCTCATCCTTATCAGAGATGCGCTCTAACCGACTGAGCTAATCGCCCACGCTGTTCGCGGTCGCGGGAGGGTAGCACCCGCCGGAAACGTTCTCCACCCCTCCGCCGTGGGCCTTCCCGGGCCACCCACCTATAATACCGGCGGTGCCCCCGGGGGCGGCCACGGACAGGGAGGCGCCATGCAGGAGATGGTGATTTACGGCGTAAGCTTCGACATGGTCGGCAAGCAGCCGATCGTGCTTCTGAAGACGGTCCACGGCAACACCTTCCTCCCGATCTGGATCGGTCACGCGGAGGCCGCCGCGATCCTGATGCGCCTGCAGGGATCCGACAGCCCGCGCCCGATGACGCACGACCTCGTCACGCACATCCTCACCGAGCTCAACGCCGAGGTCTCCCGCATCACCGTGACCGAGTTGCGCGACAACACCTTCTACGCCCTCATCACGCTGCGCTCGCCGGCGTCCGAGATCGAGATCGACTCGCGCCCCAGCGACGCGATCGCCCTGGCGGTCCGTACCGAGGCGCCGATCTTCGCGGCCGACAGCGTCATCGAGGAGAGCGGCATCGAGTTCGAAAACGAGGTCGAGGAGGCCGACGAGGTCGTCGAGCGCTTCAAGGAGTTCCTCGACGAGGTCTCCCCCGAGGACTTCCTCAAGGACCAGTAGCCGAGGCGGGCGCGGAGCCTCAGCTGTCGCCCAGCGCCTCCCGGTGCGTCAGGTCGGTGAGCCGCTCGTAGAGCTCCCGCAGCCCGTCCGCCGAGATCGGGCCGCGGTTCGCGCCCTCCAGGTAGCGCAGCATCCACTCCTCGCGGGCGGGTGTGAGGCCCTCCCGGCCGTTCTGGCGGGCGTAGGCCTCCAGGCGGGCGGCCAGCGTGAGGCGGGCGTTCACGGCCGCGAGGATCTTCAGATCGTTGTCGATGAGCGCGTCGCGCATCTGGCGCACGACGGCATCCATGGAGGACTCGGCCACGGCCGGACGCTAACATGGCCATGGGTCGTCGGCGCCCCGCGCGCGCGGCCGGTGGCCGCCCCCGGCCGCCCCCGACCGGCCCCGCCATCGCGGCGTGACAAAGGATCCGGCATGTTCGACATCTCCCCCATCCAGATCATCATCGTCCTGGTGATCGCGCTGCTCGTCTTCGGGCCGAAGCGGCTGCCCGAGCTGGCCCGCTCCGTCGGCCGCGGGGTCCGCGAGTTCCGCGGCGCCATCGGCGGCGAGCCGCCTGCCGCGCCGGCGCAGCCCCCCGCGGCGGCGCCCGACTCGGCTGCGC
>JBKHVQ010000188.1:0-4131 GCA_046569985.1 Thermoleophilia bacterium
GGCTGGTGGGCGCGACCGTCCCGGCCCTCGCGATCGACTACGCGCATCACCCGTACCATCGTCCTGACCCGGCGCGCTACCGGCGGGCCGAAGGCGCGCACCATGCACTTGCGCGTCGCGCTGGTCGGCGCACCGCGGGCCCGCCAGGCCATCGGCGTCGCCCGCGTCCTGGAGGTGCCTGGCCTCAAACCATTGGCGCTGCGCCCGTAGGTCATCCGGAGGCCTCGCCCGGTTCGGGCCGGCCGCAAGGGCCACGCCCCAGGATGCGCCACCCGGCGCGATGTTCGTGAGCCTCAAGATTCGCGGGCTGCCTGCGCGCTCAGTCCTGTCCGGACGTGTCGGCGGGTCACTTCGGGGGCCGCCCCCGCCCAGTCAGGCCCCGGATTGGGCTTGGGTGGTCTCCGAGCGCCACTTGGGGGTGCTTCGTGGGGTGGTGCCCCGGGCGCGGGGCGCGGCGAACTACGGCGGGGAGCTACATCCGGTGAGCTGCGACGAGGATGCGGCAGCCGAGCGTCCGGACTCGGATGCGCGAATCTGCCGCACAAAGTGCCGCAGTGATTGCCCCAAGGCGTCCCACGCGTACCCGGCCTCCATTCGCGGAATCGCCCATGGCATGGGGGAGTTCGGGACCGGCTGGGACCGGCTGGGACGCATGTCGACGCCTTTGCAAGGCGGAGGTCGTCGGTTCGATCCCGTCATCCTCCATACGCCTGGTTCCCCATGAGAGCCACGGCGACCTGGCTCAACCGGCGCCGAGCCACCCGATGCGGTCCCGAACGTGGATCATGCGCCTGCCTCAGCGCCGGACGCCCGCCGATTCCAGGTAATCGCCGGGAATGGCGATCGCGCCGTCTTCGTGCAGGCGGTCCCAGCGCCGGGCGAGGTCCGCGAGGTCGGCCGCCGGCGCCGCGGCCCCGCGGGGCTGAGGCCGGCCCGCCGGTTCGCCGCGCCCGCATGCCGGGACTACGATCGGGGTACCACACCCGGATCCGACCCCGCCACGTGACCGAGGAGCCGATCATGAACGACCAGGACAACGCGACGCAGGCCGCCGAACGCGCGGTGCGAGGTCGCGCCGATGACATCGTCTCGGCCCTCGCCGACAAGGTGGGCGCGCGGGCCGGCGTGGGCGCGATCTTCGGGGAACCCGTCGAGCGCGAGGGGGTCACCGTCATCCCGGTCGGCCGCCTGCGCTGGGGGTTCGGCGGCGGGGGCGGTAAGGGCGCCGGCGGGGGAGACGACGAGGGCGCCGGCGGGGGCGGCGGGGTGCTGGCGGTCCCGACCGGCTACATCGAGATCCGCGACGGGACGGCCTCCTACCGCCCGGTCGGTTTCCCCATCTCCCCGGGGACGCTCCTCGCCGCCGCGCTCGCGATCTACATGACGATGCGGGGGTTGCGCCTGCTCTGGCGGTAGGCACCGTCGCCCGCACCGGTCCCGGGCTCTGCCGGGCCCGGCGAACGTGTGAGCCGCTCCACCACCCTCCGCGCGCCGGTGGGCATCCTCCCCGCGGGTTCGGCGGCCGGGCGCCCCACACCGGCGGGGATCACGTACGGCGCTAACCTGCCGCGGCCATGACCGCCCCCGCACCCCTGATCGGGTCCTTCACCCCCGTTCACCGTGGCGGCTCCGGGTCGCCATTGGTGCTGCTGCACGGCTTCACCGACACGTGGCGGACCTGGGAGCTGGTCCTGCCCTGGCTGGAGGAGCGGCACGACGTGCTCGCGCCCACACTCCCGGGCCACGCCGGCGGCCCGCCGCTGCCGGCCCGGCTCACCGACGACGTGATGGCCGACGCCGTCGAGCGGGCGATGGACGACGCGGGGATGCGGAGCGCCCACATCGCCGGGAACTCGCTGGGCGGTTATCTGGCGCTGCAACTGGCCGCCCGTGGGCGCGCGCGCACGGTCGTCGCCCTTGCCCCGGCGGGCGGGTCGGCCCGCGGCGACACGGCCCACCGCGAGACGCTCGCCCACTTCACGACCATGCGCGAGGCCCTGCGCACCGCGGCACCGTACGCCGACGCGCTCGTGGCGACCCCGGAGGGCCGCCGCCGCGCCACCCGCATGATCACGGAGCGTTTCGAGCACATTCCCGCCGAGCTCCTGGCGCACCTGATCCGCGGTGTCGCGGCGTGCGATGGGGCCGAGGCCCTCATCGCGTACGCCGGTCGCGCCGGCTGGCCGCTCGACGCGTCCCGCGTCGACTGCCCGGTGCGGGTGATCTGGGGCACGAACGACCGCCTGCTGCCATGGCCCGCGGCCGCGGCGGGGTTCCTCCGCGGGGGCCTGCCGCAGGCCGACTGGGTCGAGCTGGAGGGCGTCGGCCACTGCCCCCAGCTCGACGTCCCCCTGGAGACCGCTCAGCTGATCCTCGGGTTCACCGGCGGCTGATCGCGGCGCCTCGCTCGCGGGGCCGTGTGGGCCCGTTGTCGCCCCGGCCGCCGCCGTCCAGCGCAGCCGCCCCGCTGCGCCGCGGCCGCAACCGGGCGCTGAAGAGCGATGACGGCGTCGGCCGGCAGACCGCCGTCAGGGGAGGGGGGCCAGCCGCTCCCGGGTGATCTCCGCCACCGCCGCGCGGACCTCGCTCATACGCCGCGAGGCCGGGTCGTAGGTCCCGACGCCCACGATCTCGTGGACGGGCTGGCTCTCGATCACCGTCGACACGCACAGAACGCCGTCGGCGCCCGCGAGGTCCTCGACGGGCGCGTCGCGGACGGCGAGCCCCTCGATCGCCTCGACCATCAGGCGCCGCGTGAGCGAGTCGAGGATCCCCGTGTCGAGCGACGGGAACACCAGCCGCTCGCCCTCCAGCCAGCACACCGAGAAGATGTGGCCCTCGAGCACGGCGCGGTCGTCGGCGCGGACCAGCAGGGGCGCGTCCGCGCCCGCCGCCGCCGCGACCCGGGCGGCCTGCATGTTCGCCGCGTACGAGACGGTCTTCGCGGCGATCAGCAGCGGGCTGATGCGGTGCGGCACCGGCGCCAGCGCCCACGAGCGCGGCAGCACCGGCAGGGGCTCCTCGCGGAAGATCCGCTGTCCGGAGCGGGTCAGGATCACGCGCACACCGCAGTCGGCCGAGGTGGTGAGCCGCGCGAAGCGCTCCAGTTCCCCGGCGAGCACCTCATGCGGGAACGGCAACTCGATGCGCGCGGCCGAGCGCGCCATGCGCGCGAGATGCTCCTCGGGGTTCCGCAGCCGGCGACCGTAGCTGCGCAGCCCCTCGAACACCCCGTCGCCGCGCACCAGCCCGTCATCGAGCAGCACGCGACCCGTGCCGGGAGTCAGCACCTGCCCGTCGATCATCACGACCACATCAGCCATCGCGAGGATCCTATCGGCGGCGCGCCGAGGTGATGCGAGATGTGTCAGCCAGTGCCGTCACTAGCCTGACAGGAGTGGAGCCCACCTCCCCCACGCGTCTCGAGCGGGTTCACCGGCGGCTGCACAGAGAGGCCGCGCGCCGCCACGCGGCGGCGATCAACGTCGCGGTCTTCGCCGGCGGGGCGCTCGGGGCGCTCGCGCGGTTCTGGCTGCTGGAGGCGCTGCCGCCGGGACCCGGCGAGTGGCCGTGGGCCACGTTCATCGCCAACCTGGGGGGCGCGCTGCTGCTGGGCGTCGTCGCCGCGCGCCTCATCGAGCGCCGCCCTCCGTCGACCTACCGGGCGCCGCTGCTGGCCACCGGGGTGTGCGGCGCGCTGACCACCTTCTCGACGTTCCAGATCGAGGTCCTCGTGCTCGGCCGCGACGGCCACGCGGCCATGGCGGGAGCCTACGTCCTGGTGTCGATCGCGCTCGGGCTCGCGTGCATCAGCGCCGGAACCCGCATCGCCCGTGCGTGGGCCGGCCGGTGAGCGGCCCGGCGCTGTGGGCGGGGGTCGCGCTGATCGGGGGCCTTGGCGCCTTGGCGCGCCTGCACATCGGCGCCGCGGTGACCGCGCGCACGAGTCAGGCGTTCCCGTGGGGGACCCTGGTCGTCAATCTGATCGCCGCCTTCGGCGCGGGCCTGGCGTACGGCTACGGGGTCGACGGCGCGGCGCACAGCCTGGTGGCGGTCGCGGCGCTCGGGTCGCTCAGCACCTTCTCCACCTGGATGCTCGACATCGAGCGCCTCGCGTGGGCGGGCCGGCGG
>JBKHVQ010000189.1:0-2812 GCA_046569985.1 Thermoleophilia bacterium
CCCCTGGGACCGCGCCTCAGGTGACCTCGGGGCGCCTGGCGGTGCTCGATGTCGGCTCGAACTCGCTGCGGCTCTTCTGCTGCGAGGGCGTCGGCCCCGGGGGGCCCGCCGGGAAGCGGTGGTCGACGGTCATCGGCCTGCGCCGGGACGCGGCGGCGGACGGCACGCTCTGCGCCGACGCGCTCGCGCGCCTGGAGGCGGCGCTCACGCCGTTCGCCGAGCGCGCGCGCGCCTTCGGGGCCGAGCGCACGATCGCCGTGTGCACGAGCGCGGTCCGGGACGCGCCGAACCGGTCCGCCGTTGTGGATCTCCTCCGTGACCGGGCGGGCGCCGAGGTCCACATCCTCCCCGGCGACACCGAGGCATCGCTGGCCTTCGCCGGCGCGGCGCTGGCGGTGGTCGACGACCGGCCGCTCACGGTGATCGACGTCGGGGGAGGCAGCACGGAACTGGTCACAGGCGCGGGCGGCGTCCGCCGCGCCGCCGTGAGCCTTCAGCTCGGCGCGGTGCGGCAGACCGACCGCCACGTGCGCGGCGACCCGCCCGCGGCCGCGGAGGTGGCGGCGGTCCGCGCCGACGCGCGCGCGGCCGTGGCGCGGGCCCTGGCCGGCCTCGGCGAGATCGGCAGTCCCGTCGCCGTGGCCGGCACCGCTACCACCCTGGCGGCGATCGACCTGGGCGGATACGACCCGGGGCGCGTGCACCGCCACCGCCTCACGCGCGGCCGGGTGGAGGAGATCCTCGGCCTGCTGTCCTCCCTCACCCTGGAGCGCCGGCGCGGCCTGCCGGGCCTCGATCCGGCGCGGGCCGGTGTCATCACGGCCGGCGCCGCGATCCTCGCCACCGTGCTCGAGGTCGCGGGCGCCGACGAGGTGATGATCAGCGAGCGGGACATCCTCGACGGGGTGGCGCTGGCGGCGGCGGGGCGGCTCGGTGACACGTTTCAATTGTGACGTGGGGCCGCTAGACTGCGCCGCATGTCGACCGCAATATCGAGTGCCGGCACGGCGGGTGTGAGTTCCGACGTGAGGGAGGGGCGACGGACCATCGTCGCGCGTGACGAGAACCTCCGGCACGTGCGACACGGAGGCATACTCGAGCGCTGGCCCATCGTCGGCGAGGGCTGGGCGGAGGCCGTCGAGGAGACCCGCCTCGGCGCAATCGATCGCACCCCCGGAGCGGCCAGCTTCGGACGCTGAGGCGCGGCGCGGCGACTCGGCCACCGCGACGCCCGGGTAACCTCACCAGGCGCCGGAGTGGCGGAACTGGCTAGACGCGGGAGACTTAAACTCTCCTGTCCGTAGGGCGTCCGGGTTCGAGTCCCGGCTCCGGCATCTCGCCCACCATCGCGTCGCGCCCGGCAGGAGCGCCGCGATGCGGAGGTCCCGGTAGTCTCGGGAGACCCACCGGGGTGCCGCCCCGGCCGACACCGCAGGGAGCGCATGGGACTGTTCCGCGCGAAGCCGATCGTGATGGCGGAGGTCGCCCTGCTGGCGCCGGACAGGGCGGCGGCGCGCGTCATCGCCCCGGGCGGCGCCGGCGACGAGGTCGGCCCGGGCGAGCGCGTGCGCATGGCGGTGGGCCTGGTCGCGGCGGCCCACCACCGGTCTCCGGACACCCGCGTGACGGGTCTCGAGGAGTGTCTGGTCGAGCTCGCGCGGGCGATCGCCGGCCCGGACCCCGCGGGCCCCGGCGAGCGGCTCGTTCACCTCGGCCCGCTCGGCGTCCGCGACTTCCTGACCCTCGATCCCTGGGGTGCCGAGCCGCGCGGCCTCATCGCGGCCGAGCTGGTGGCCGTCCGCGGAGGCGCCGCCGTGCCGCGCATCACCGCGAGCCCCGCCTTCGCCGGGCCGAGCGCCGAGATCGCGGCGCTGGCCCTCGCCCAGCACGTGGCCGCGGGCGCCGACGCCGACGGGCGCCTCGCGGTCGGGCTGGGCATCGAAGGGGTGCTCGCCTGGTACCGCGAGGCCCACCGGATGAGCCAGCCCTCCGACGCCCTCACCTTCGCTCTGGTCCACATGGCCGACCGCATGGCCCACGCCGGGCGGAGCGTGCCGCCCGGCATCGACTGAAGGGCCCTACTTCGCTTCGGAGGCGCGCGCGCCGGCGGCGGTGCGGGCGATCTCCTGGACCACCTCGGCGTTCGACAGGGTCGTGACGTCCCCGAGCTGTCGCTCCTCCGAGATGTCGCGCAGCAGCCGGCGCATGATCTTGCCCGAGCGCGTCTTGGGGAGGTCGTCGGTGAGCACGATCGACGCGGGCCGCGCGATCGGGCCGATCTTCTCGGCCACGTGCGCACGGAGATCCGCGATCAATTCGTCGTTGCCGGTGACGCCCGACCTCAGGGTCACGAACGCCGCGATCGCCTGGCCGGTCGTCGGATCGCTGCGGCCCACCACGGCGGCCTCGGCGACGGCCGGATGGTCGACCAGGGCACTCTCGATCTCGGTGGTCGAGAGGCGATGGCCCGACACGTTCATCACATCGTCGATCCGTCCCAGCAGCCAGAAGTCGCCGTCGGCGTCCCGCCGGGCGCCGTCCCCCGCCAGGTATACGCCCTCGTACTCGCTCCAGTAGGTGGCCACATAGCGCTCGTCGTCGCCGTAGAGGGTGCGCAGCATCGCGGGCCACGGCTCCCGGATCACCAGGTAGCCGCCCGCGCCGGGCGGCACGCTCCGGCCGTCGGGGCCGAGCACGTCGGCCACGATGCCCGGCAGCGCGCGACCGGCGGAGCCCGGCTTCAGCGTGCTCACCCCGGGGAGCGGCGAGATCATGAGCTGGCCGGTCTCGGTCTGCCACCACGTGTCGACGA
>JBKHVQ010000190.1:0-7878 GCA_046569985.1 Thermoleophilia bacterium
GGACTTTCGCAACGGTGCATAATGCGGACCGGAGCGGGCTGACGCCGCGCGGCGTCAGCCGGCCAGGCCGAGCAGCCACCCCGCGGTGAGAGTCGCGACGCCGAGGGTCGCGATCGCGCAGGGGTAGGCGAACCTGGTCAAACGGGTCATGGGTCTCTCCGCAAGCGGTCGGCCGGACGCCCATCGCGTTCGACAGAGAGGACCGGATCCCTGCCGCGCGACGCGCGGGGGATCGACTCGCGGCGCGCCGGGCGCCACCGTGGGCGGGGGCCGTCAAGAGCCCCGCGGGGGCAGGCCCGCCGACCGGCAGGGCAACCCCGGGGGCCGAGCGCCCCGGAGTCGCCTACTTGAGCCGGAAGGTGATGCGGCCTCGGTTGAGGTCGTACGGGGAGAGCTCGACCTTCACGCGGTCACCCGGGTTGATGCGGATGCGGAACCGGCGCAGCTTGCCGGCCATGTGGGCGAGCACCTCGTGCTCGTTGTCCAGCACAACGCGGAACATCGTGTTGGGGAGGGCCTCGGTGACCTCGCCCTCGACCTCGATCGCCTCTTCTTTCTGCTTTGTCGCCAGGATCGCTTCCTCTCGTGCGGCTGTAGCCCCGGCGCACGCCGAAGGGCCGGGTCCGTCTCCGGGCCCGTGCCCATGGTAGCGCACCCCCCGCCGGCGACGGGGCTACAATCGCCGCATGACCTCCCCTCTGCAGACCATCGGCGCCGCCGCGACCGTGTTCGCGGCCCGGCGCATCGCCCGGCGAGCGGTCAGCTCGCGTGTCGCGGCCAGTCGTGAACGTGCCGCCGCCCTCGCCGAGTCGGGCATCGACCGCGCCGGCGATGTCGCCGACAGCAGCCGCCGGCGCGTCTACGAGGCCATCGACGCGCTCGGGCCCGCGCTGCGCAGGGCCGTCGACGATATCGAGGTGCAGACCGCCCTCCGCCAGGTCCTGGAGCCCGGCGTCGCGGCGGCGAGCACCCTCACGGCGCGGCGGCGCCGTTCGCGTCAGCGCTGGGGGCTCATCGGCACTGCGGTGGCCGTGGCCGCGGTCATCGCGCTGGCGCTGGTCGTGCGCGCCCGTCAGGCGCGGACGGCGGCCGACGAGGACGGCGCGGCGGAAACATCTGCGTGAGCGTCCCGGCGGCGAGCCCCGGGGCCGGCCCCGGGGCGCCCCCGCCCCTGGCCGCCATCGAGTGCGCGGGGATGGTGAAGACCTTCGCCTCGGGCACGCGCGCCCTCGACGGGCTCGATCTGGCGGTGCCCGAGGGCGCCTTCTTCGGCCTGCTGGGCCCCAACGGCGCCGGGAAGACGACCCTCATCCGCAGCATCACCGGCCTGACGAAGCCCGCTGGCGGCACGGTCCGGGTCTTCGGCACCGACGTGCACGGCCCCGGTGGGGCGCTGGCCCGCCGCGCTGTCGGCTACGCGCCCCAGGATGTCGCGCTGGACCGCTTCGTCGCCGTGCGCGACCTGCTCCGCCTGCACGGCCGCTACTTCGGCATGTCGCGCGCCGACGCCCGCACCCGGGCCGACGAGATGCTGGAAGCGTTCGATCTCACCGCCAAGGCGTCCGCCACGGCCAACCAGTTGTCGGGGGGGATGCGGCGGAGGCTGCTCCTCGCCCGCGCCCTTTTGCACCGGCCGCGCGTCGTGATCCTCGACGAGCCGACCGCCGGCGTCGATGTGGAGTTGCGCCAAGACCTCTGGGCCTACATCCGTCGTCTGCACTCCGAGGGCACGACCATCCTGCTCACCACGCACTACCTCGAAGAGGCGGAGGAACTCTGCGAGCGGGTGGCCTTCATACACCAGGGCCGTGTGGTGGCCGAGGGCAGCCCACCGGGACTGCGCGAGCGCTTCGAGGCCCCACGGCTCGAGGATGTGTACATGCGGCTGGTGGGACGCTGAGCACGACCCCGGCCGAGTCCACCGAGGCGCAGCTGCGGCGCATCCGGCGACGCGGGGTCCTCGCGCTCACCGAGCGCGAGGTGCTGCGGGTGCTGCGCCTGTGGACGCAGACGATCCTGCCCGCGGTCCTCGTCGCGGTGCTCTTCATCGTGGTCTTCGGGGTCGCGCTCGGCGGCCAGATCCGGACCGTGGGCGATGTCGCCTACGAGGTCTTCATCATCCCCGGCCTGGTGCTGATGGGCGTCGCGACCTCGGCGTTCGCCAACACGGCGACCTCGATCTACCAGGCGCGCACCGACGGCTTCATCGAGGACCCGGTCAGCAGCCCGATGGGGGCGCGCCACCTCCTGGTCGGCTACCTGGCGGGCGGGGTCGTGCGCGGGCTGCTCATCGGCATCGCGACGATGATCTGCGCGCGGGTACTGGTCGCCTACCCCCTGGAGCACCCGCTGATCCTGACGGTCGCGCTGCTCGCGACCAGCGTCGCGTTCGCGGCGCTGGGGATCGTGGTCGGGCTGCACTCCCAGGGCTGGGAGTTCCAGAGCGTCGTCGGGAGCCTGGTCATCCAGCCGCTGGTGTTCCTGGGCGGCGTCTTCTACGCGGTCACGGCGCTGTCGGAGCCGTGGCGCACCCTCACGCATGTCGACCCGATCTACTACATGGTGCTCGCCGCCCGCGAGGGAGTCGTCGGCGACAGCGAGGGACCGCTGCTGATCTCGCTCGGGGTGACCGTCGCCCTGGCGGTCGGGCTGACGACCTGGGCGTGGGCATGCTTCGCGCGCGGGACGGGGATCCGCACATGACCGACCTCCGGCTCCCCGCCGACTGCGCCGCGCCGCCCGGCATCGAGCCGGCCGCCATCGTCGCGCGGACCCTTCGCCTCTACCGCGACCACCTGCGCGTGCTGATCGAGATCGCGGCCGTCGTGTTCGTGCCGCTGGGCCTGCTCACCCCCGCCCTGGCGCTCCTCGGCTGGCCCGGCCTGGTCATCGCCACCGTCGCGAACCTCGCGGCCATGTTCCTCGTGCAGGGAGCGATCGTGTGGGCCGTCGAGCATCTGTGCCCCGGCCACGAACCGCGTACCGTGCCGCGCATCGCGGAGGTGCTGCGCGCGAGCCGGCGCTGGTTCGCGCCGCTGGCGATCGCCGGCATCCTGGCCGCCGCCAGCGTCATCGCGGGCCTGGCCCTGCTGATCATCCCGGGACTGGTGCTGCTCACATGGTGGGTCGCCCTCCCCCCGGTGATCGTCCTGGAGCATCGCGGCGTGCGGGAGGGCTTCCGGCGCGCGCATGCGCTGGTATCGGGCCACGCGTGGCCGGTGTTCCTCGTCGCCGTGATCACCATGGGCATCCAGCTGGTCCTCAGCCTCGCGCTCGGCCTCGCCACGGCCCCGCTGGGAGCGGCCGTCGCCGACATCGTCGGGGTGGCCGTCGGCAACACCCTCGCGGCGCCGCTGGTCGCGGTCGCCTGGACGCTCACCTACTTCGATCTGCGCGCCCTCCGGGGGGCCGAATCCCCGATCCAAGCCACTCGAACTCAGGAGCAGCATTGAGAGCCCGTGCCCGCCTTGCCATCGCCGCCATGTGCGCGGCCGTCGCCGTCGCGGGCGCCGCCTGCGGCTCCGACTCCTCAGACGACCCGGCGACATCCGCCGCGACCACCGCCGCCGCCGCATCCGGCCCCTGCGCGGGCGGAGTGCTGCCCACCGCCGAGGCGAGCTCCCGCAGCGAGAGCTACGACGCCCCCGCGCAGGTGCTCAAGGACGGGTGCGACTACTCGGCGACGATGACGACCAACCTCGGCGAGATCGAGATCGCGCTCGACCCGGAGGCCGCACCGGAGACCGTGAACAGCTTCGTCTTCCTCGCCACGCAGGGCTACTTCGACGGGCTCACCTTCCACCGGGTCGTGCCCGGCTTCGTGATCCAGGGAGGCGACCCCACCGGCACCGGCACCGGCGGCCCCGGCTACACGATCCCCGACGAGCTGCCCGCCGAGCCGGGCTACGCCGAGGGGGCGGTCGCGATGGCGAACGCCGGCCCGAACACCTCCGGCTCGCAGTTCTTCATCGTGACCGGCGACGCCTCGTTCCTCCCGAACGCCTACAGCCTCTTCGGGACGGTGACCGAGGGCCTGGATGTCGCGAAGGAGATCGAGGGGCTCGCCGACCCGAACGCCGACCCCAATGACCCCGGCGCGCAGAGCCCCACCGCGCCCGCGGTGATCGAAACGGTGCGCATCGCCGAGAACTGACCTCCCTCACGCGCGCCGCCCGCTCACGGCGGCGCGCGGATGGCGGAGACCGGCGCCTCGTTGACTACACTGCCCCCATGGGGCGCACGCATTCGGTGGCCGACTATCTCGAGGCGATCTACTTCCTGGCCACCCCGGTCGGTGAGTACGGCCCGATGGTGAGCGGCGAGGCTCCCGTGCCCGCGGCGCGCGTCGCCGAGATGCTCGGCGTGACCCCGCCGACCGCCAGCGAGATGATGAAGCGCCTCGAAGGGGAGGGCTTCATCGAGCGCCGCCCGCGCAAGGGACCCACGCTGACCCGGAAGGGACGCGAGGAGGCCGAGCGGGTGGTGCGCAACCACCGCATCATCGAGCGCTTCCTGACCGACTTCATGGGCTACACGCCCGCCGAGTCGCACGTGCACGCCGACGACATGGGCGACGCGTTCACCGACGAGATGGTCGAGCGCCTCGCGGTGCAGCTTGGTCACCCCGACCGCTGCCCGCACGGCTGGCCGGTCGACCCGAGCCACGAGCAGGAGGAGAACGCCGCCCTCACCTCGCTCGCCCGGGTCCCCGCGGGCACCGGGGCCACCATCGTCCGCCTGGCCGAGCATGACGGCGACCTGCTGCACTGGTTCTACGAGCAGGGCCTCGTTCCGGGCACGGTGCTGTCGGTGCTGCGCGTCGACGCGGCCGCCGGGCTGCTGACCGTCGAGATCGGGGGGCGGGAGCACGCGCTGAGCGAGCGGGCGGCGGCCGGCCTGTTCGTCCTCCCCACCGCGGCCTGACGACGGACTGAGCGGCCCTACAATCGCAGGATGATGCCGGCCGGCTCGAGCCCGGGTCGCGACAGCGCGGGCAGAGCCCCCCGCAGAGCCGCGACGATCACCGCCGCGCTCGAGCGGAACAGCTGCTCGACGGTCTCCGCAGGCGTCAGCTCGTCGGTGACCCCGTTGGCATGGTCGGTGACGAATCCCATCAGGGCGAATGGCAGCCGGGCCTCGCCGGCCATCACGACCTCGGGCCCGGCGGTCTGGCTGACGGCGCTCACCCCGGCCGCCGCCAGCTGGGCGATCTCCGAGCGCGTGTTGAACCGCGGTCCGTCGACATGGCCGTACACGCCCCCGTCGCGAACGACGGCGCCGCTGGAGCGCGCCCCCTCCACCAGGCGGGCGCGGATCTCGGAGGCGATCGGCCGCTCGTAGACCCAGTGCCCGCGGTCCGGGGCGTCCACGGTGGTGAACAGCGTGCACAGCGAGCCGTCGGGCAGCCGATTGGAGGGGAAGTGCAGGTCGTCGAAGACGACGAGCTGCCCCAGCTCCAGGGTGCGGTCGACCGCGCCGCACACCGTCGTCGAGACCAGCGCGCCGACGCCCAACTCGGCCAGCGCCGCGATGTTCGCGCGCGCGCCGACATGATGCGACAGGTGGGCGTGGTCGCGTCCGTGGCGGGGGACGTGCGCCACGCGCACGCCGTCAAGCACGCCGGTCGTCACCTCGACGCCGCCGTGGACCGTGGTGATGGTCTCGACACGGCGCTCGCGGAGACCGGGGAGCTCGTAGAGCCCGGTGCCGGTGATGAGCCCGACGGTGTGCGCCGGGCCGTTCACGCCGCCGCGTCGCCGGCGTCGGCGGTGATCACCCGGTACTCGCCCGGCGCGTCGGAGAGCAGGAAGTCGGGGTTGACGCAGGCGCCGCCGCGGTGGGCGAAGGTCCGCTGCACCTCGACATGGCAGACCGGCAGCGGCGTCCGCGCGAGACGCAGTCCGCCGAAGCCGACCGCGGTACGCTGCATGCGCCGGAAGCGCTCCAGGTCGACCTGCACCGAGAACACCCCCGCCAGGCAGCCGATCCAGGTGCGGCCCTCGGCGTGGTGGGCGTAGAGCTTCGGGCACTCGACGCGCAGGCAGCCGGCCGGGTGCACGACGCGATCACACGAGACCGCGCACTGACGGCACGAGCCGGGCCCCGTGGACGCGAGGCGCCCGCTCACGCCAGGCAGCGCTCGCCGAAGAGCGTCTTCAGTTCGGCGACGAGCCCCTTCGCCTGAAGGTCGACCGCGAACTCGCGGCCCAGGCGCAGGCGCCGGGGACCGTCGCCGGTGACGACATCGAGGATCACGGCCGCCTCGCCGCGATGGTCGCGCAGGAGGCGCTGCAACTCGTCGAGGGGGGTCGCCACCAGCCGGTCGATGTCGACCCGGAGCAGCAGGCGGTCCTCCTCGGCGCCCTCCTCGGGGATGAAGGCCCGCACGGACTGCGCGACCAGCTTCGTCTCGCCCTCACCCTTCTGATCGATTCGGCCGGTCATGATCACCATGGCGTCCATGGTGAGCAGTTCCCGCGCCTCGGCGAGCACCGCCGGGACGACGACCACCTCCACCTGGCCCTCGAGGTCGTCCAGGCGCACGAACATCATCGGCTCGCCCTTGCGGGTGGTGATCCCCTTCACCGCGCCGATCATTCCGCCGAGCGTCACCAGCTCGCCGTCAGCGCGATCCCCCACCCCGGCGAGCCCGCAGGTGACCGCGCGCGCGAGCTGGCGGCGGCAGTCCTGCAGCGGGTGACTGGAGACATAGAGGCCGAGGGCCTCCTTCTCGAGCGCCAGCAACTCGTCCTTGGGCATCTCCTGCGGGGCGAGGGGCGGATCGAGCTCGACCGGAGCCGTCGCCTGGTCGAGCCCCCCGAACAGCGACTCCTGCCCGCTCGCCATGTCGTTGCGGCGCCGCGCGGCCTGGCCCATCGCAGCCGGCAGCGCGTCCAGCATGCCGAAGCGCGTCGCCCCGGTGGAGTCGAGCGCCCCCGAACGGATCAGGCTCTCCAGCGCGCGCTTGTTCACCTGGGCCTGGTCGACGCGCCGGCAGAAGTCCCAGATCGACTCGAACGGGCCGTCCGCGTCGCGCGCCTCGATGATCGCCGCGACCGCGTTGTCGCCGACGCCCTTCACCGCGGTGAGCCCGAACCGGATCTCCCCCGGGCCGGTCACCGAGAAGTCACGGCGGCTGAGGTTCACATCGGGGGGCAGCACCGACAGGCCCATGTCTGTGCAGGTGGACACGTAGAACGGCACGCGGTCCTTGGTGTCCATCACCGAGGAGAGCAGCGATGCCATGTACTCGGCGGGGTGGTTCGCCTTGAGGTAGGCCGTGCGGTAGGCCAGCAGCGCGTAGCAGGCCGCGTGGGACTTGTTGAACGAGTAGTCGCCGGCGGCCTCGCACAGCCCCCACAGGTCGGCCGCGACCTTCGGGTCGGTGCCGCTCTCGACGCAGCCGCTGATGAACTCGTCCTTGAGGGACGCCATCAGGACCTTGTCCTTCTTGCCCACGGCCTTGCGCAGGTCGTCGGCGCGCGAGGGCGAGAACCCGGCGAGCCGCCGGGAGATCGCCATCAGCTGCTCCTGATAGACCGCCACCCCGTAGGTGGGGCCGGTGATGGGCTCCAGGCGCCTGTCGGCGAACTTCACCAGCGACGGGTTGCGCTTGTTCTTGGCGTAGGTGGAGATGAACGCCATCGGTCCCGGGCGGTAGAGCGCGACGAGGGCGATCAGGTCGGCGAACTCGGTGGGGCCGACCTCGCGCAGGGCCTCGCGCATCCCGCTGGACTCGAACTGGAACACGCCGACGGCGTCGCCGCGCGCCAGCATCCTGTAGGTCTTGAGGTCGTCGAGCGGTAGCTGCTCGACATCGAACACCGCCTGGCCGCCCTCCTCGATCAGCTCCATGCAGCCCTGGATCACGTCCAGGTT
>JBKHVQ010000191.1:0-1534 GCA_046569985.1 Thermoleophilia bacterium
GTGACCGGCGACGTGCCCCCACCCGCGCGCCCCGCCGGCCAGGACTGACCGGCTCCCGGGCCCGGAGATCACCGAGCCGTGGCCCTGCCACGCGTCCGTCGCGCCGGAAGCGACGAGCATCTCAGCATCGTCGATCACCTCGATGAGCTTCGCACGCGCCTCATCATCTGCCTGCTCGCCCTCGTGGTCGCGTTCGCGGGCCTCTACCTGGTGCGCGATCCGCTGCTCGAGTTGCTCCAGAGCCCCCTCCCCGAGCGCTACCGCGAGTCGGGGCTCATCACGCTGTCCCCCACGGAGCCGTTCTTCACCACCCTGAAGGTGTGCTTCTGGGCGAGCATCATCGTGGTGATCCCCGTCTGGCTGTACCAGGTGTACGCCTTCGTCATCCCCGCGGTCGGCGCCTACTCGCGGAGGGTCACCCTGCTGATCGTGGCCGGCGTGTCCGCGTTGTTCCTCGCCGGGGTCGCGTTCGGTTTCTGGGTGGTGCTGCCGGTCGCCCTCGATTTCCTCCTGGGGTTCGGCGAGGACCAGTTCCAGGCGGAGGTGCAGGCATCCGCGTACTACGGCTTCGTCACCACGCTGCTGCTGGGGGCGGGACTCATGTTCGAGGTGCCGGCCGCCATGGTCACCGCGGCGCGGATGGGCGTCGTCACCGCCGACCAGTTCGTGAGCCAGTGGCGCGTCGCGGTGGTCGTGATCGCGGCGATCGCCGCCATCCTGCCGGGCGGGGACCCGTTCAGCATGCTGCTGCTGATGATCCCGCAGCTGGCGCTCTACGCCCTGGGCGTGCTGCTTGCGCGGAGGTTCGGGCGCCCCCTGCTCTGGCGGGCCGACGAGGGGAACGTCCCGAGCGCCGATTAGGTGAGCGTGCCGGGCGTGGACAAGTATGGCGGTCGGCACGCGGACGAACTCTCTCGGTGCCAAGCCCAGGCCGCGAGCCGAGAGTGCGACTAGCACCCATCGGGCTCTTTCGGCCCTCCGGGTGCCATCGGGCCCCTGCCGGGGCCCGATGCATCTGCAGGCACCGCCTCCCGTGAGGTCGGCGGGGCTGGCCTGCGAGACCGGCCCATCCGGGCCGGTGGCCGGGTCCCTGCCCGGCCCTGCCGGGTCAGGGTCGTGCCGGTGACAGTGGCGTTGCCTCACCCCCCCGTGGTTCCGCAGGGTGTGGGTGTCCGGGAGCGACACGCCCCGCACCGCACAGCGCCCACCCAGAGCGCGCCGCGCGCGGAAGAGCGACGGTCGTTCTGCACTCGCGACGCGCGGCCTGGGCTTGGCGCCGAGAGTGCCTGTCCGCGCGCGGACACCCCGGCTCTGCGTGCCCGCTCACCCGAAGCGGACCGCACCCGGACAGACCCTTCGTGGAACACAGGACTTACCGGAACGCACCCACCCATGAGGCGATCCCGGGGGGTCCACGTGGCCGGGCTTGTCCCGGCCACCGGCCGACGGCCGGTCTCGCAGGCCAGCCCCGGCGACCGCAAGGGAGCCGGTGCCTGCAGATGCATCCGCTCACGGCAGTGAGCGGATGGCGTCG
>JBKHVQ010000192.1:0-1575 GCA_046569985.1 Thermoleophilia bacterium
GTACGCGCGCGGCGGCACCCCCGTCCGGGTCGGGGCTGAAGGCGGGCGAGGCGAAGGGGCTGACCACGCGCACCTTGGCCGGGTCGATGCCGAGGGCATCGGCGATGTCGGCCCGCGCGGTGTGCGAGAGGGCGAGGATGGCGCGCGCCCTCCGCGCGGAACGCGGCACGAGGGTCCGCAGCAGACGCCGCGCCTTCCAGGGCAGCCACTGGGGGTGCGTGACGAAGGTGGCGTCGTGCACCGCCAGCAGCACCGGGCAGGGACTCCACCCGGGGGAGATGTAGGTGAACACGGCGATGTCGGCGTTCAGGTCCGACAGGGCTCGCGGCGCAGCCCGCGCCAGGCGCGGCACATCGGACGCGGGCACGCCCATCACCTCGTCGGCGACCTCTTGCATGTCGCAGTGACCCTGCGGCGTGGCCACGAGAGCCGCGACGCGGTCGCCGGGCTCGCCGGCGTCGCGCAGGGCGCTGACAAGGGACGCGGCGTATCGGCCGTTGCCGGCGTCGCCGGCGGCGGCCTGCCCGACCATGTGGCAGTCCACGGCGATGCGCGTCACCGGGCGGCCACCTCGGCGTAGATGTCGCACATCGCACGGGCGGTGCGCTCCCATGAGAAGTCGGCGGCGCGCAGGCGCCCGCGGCGGATGTGCTCTTCGCGTGCGGCCTCGTCGGAGACCATCGCGACCATCGCCTGCGCCCAGGCGCCGGGGTCGTCGACCGGCAGGTGCCGGGCCGCGTCGCCGGCCACCTCGCGCAGGGCCGGGGTGTCGGAGCCCAGCACCGGCACGCCCGCGGCCATCGCCTCCAGCACCGGCAGGCCGAAGCCCTCCTTGCGCGAGGGCACCGCAACCGCCAAGGCCCCGGTGCGCAGCGCCGCGAGGCGCCCGGCGCCGACGTGACCGAGCCAGTCGACGCCGCCCGCCGCGCCGGCCCGCTCGGCGTGCTGCTGCAGGCGCGCCAGGCGACGGGGCGACCATGGACCCGTCAGCACGAGGCGCAGGCGCGGATCGTGACGGCGAGCGAGGGCGATCGCTTCGATCAGGATCGGCAGGTTCTTGTGGGGCTCCAGGGATCCGCTGTAGAGCACGTACGCTGCTCCCGCCGCACCTGCCGGGGGCTCGGAAGGCACCGGCGCGCCCCAGCCGACGACGCGGATGCGCTCGGCGGGAACGCCGAGAAGGTTGCGCAGGTCGTCGGCGGTCTCGTGCGACACGGCGACGATCATGTCGGCGGCCCGCAGCCGCCGTAGCTGGCGGTGGTAGGCGGCACGTTCTGCCCCCCGAGCGGCCCCGCTGAGGTACTCATCAGGGAAGGCGAGCGGGATGAGGTCGTGACAGGTCGCAACGGTGGGGCCGGGGGGGATCAGGTCGAGATGCGTCGCGTGCACCAGCGCCCTCCCGGCGCCGCGCCGCACCCGCCGCTCGCCGACGAGGGCCGGCCACGGGTCGGGCAGCCTCAGGCGCCCCAGGGGCCAGCGCGGCCAGCGGATGCGCGCATGACGGAAGCCGGCGGGAACTTCCTGGTGGCCGGTCAGCAGGAGGGCCGGTCGCTCATCGACGTGGAGGCTTCGGAA
>JBKHVQ010000193.1:0-16877 GCA_046569985.1 Thermoleophilia bacterium
CGCGGCCGGCCGTCGCAGACGACGCGCAGGTTGACGATCCGCGCGACGCTGAACCGGCAGGCGCGCCTGCGGGTGCTGTTCCAGCGCCAGGCCCCCGGTCTGCGGCGCGGCAGGAACTGCGTCGCACCGACGGCCGCTCTGCGCCGCGCGAAGGCCCGCCGCTGCGTGCGGTTCCTCACGGTCGGCTCGCTGACCCGGCCCGGCCGGGCGGGCGTGAACCGCATCACGGTCACCCGCCTGAAGGTGGGGCGGCGCACGCTGAGGGCGGGTCGCTACCGGGTGAGCGTCGTCGCCGCGACCGCCGGATCCGCTCCCGTGCTGGTCCGCCGCCCCCTGGTGGTGCGTCCCGGGCGGTAGGGGGCGCCCCCGCGGCGGTCAGCCGCCGGCGGATCCGGGCGGATCGGGTCCGTCGGCGGCGGCGCGCGTGAGGTAGGCGTTCACGAGCGTGTGCGTGGGGAGGTCCACGTCGAGACCAAGGTCGGCGGCACGCTCCCAGAAAGCCGCGTTGTGGCGGTGCATCCGCTCGATGGCGCGCGCCGTCTCGGCCTCGGTGGCGCCGACCATGTAACCGGTCCACATCGAATCGATGCCCTCGACGGCGCCGGTCGCCGTGCCCAGGCGCATCAGCGCCGTGCCACCCATGCGCGAACTCTCCAGCCACACGCACTCGCGGTACTCACCGGACCCACGCAGCACGTAACGCACCGCCAGGCCGTACGGGCCACCCGAGAAGCCGCCCCTGGGGCCGGTGAGGGT
Organism: Thermoleophilia bacterium; assembly: GCA_046569985.1. Classification (GTDB taxonomy): domain Bacteria; phylum Actinomycetota; class Thermoleophilia; order Miltoncostaeales; family Miltoncostaeaceae; genus JAVJSF01. The sequence continues at coordinate 757 of JBKHVQ010000193.1, forward strand.
GCCGCGAGCGGGCGGCCGCCACGACGTGTGCATGTCGCGGTAGTGGTCGAGCATCGCCTCGATCAGCGCGTCGTCGTCCATACCGACCAGTATCCACTCGCCCGCGCCGGCGCGGAAGACGTCCGCCGAGCGCAGACACCGCGGCTACATGGTGGAGGGCGCCATCCCCATCCGGCGCAGCCAGCGCGCGTGCGAGCCGATCGCCGACCGGAACGTCGGATGGCACCGGTACTGCAGTCCGTTCGCCGCGGCCACCCGCTCCACCACCGGCGACAGCCGCGCGTAGTGCACGTGGCAGACCTTCGGCATCAGGTGATGCACCGCCTGGAAGTTCAGGCCGCCCAGATACCAGGTGAGCACCCGGCTCCGCGGGGCGAAGTCGACCGTCGACGCGAGTTGGTGCTCGGCCCAGCGCCGGCCCGGGTTCGCCTCCAACTCGGCGACGGTGGTGAAACCGTGCTCGGCCTCCTCCACGCAGTGGGCCATCTGGAAGACGACCGCGAGGACGATGCCGAACACCCACGAGGTGAGCGCGAACCCGCCGAGCGCCGCCCACCACGGGAACAGCATCAGGGGCAGCACCAGCGCCCACGAGAAGAACAGCACCTTCCCCAGGATGAACGCGGCGATCACGCCCGGCGAGCGGCGGATCCTCTGCAGTCCGACCCGGCCGCGGACCATCTCCGCCCAGTCGCCGGTCAGATGACCGTTGAAGGCATACAGGCCGTAGAAGAACCACATGTAGATGTGCTGGAACCGGTGGTGCGGGTAGCGCCGCTGGGAGGGGGCGAAACGGGCGAGCGGCAGCGATTCGATGTCGGTGTCGGCCCCGTCGATGTTCGTGAAGCTGTGGTGTGCGTGGTTGTGCTTCTCACGCCACACCTGCGAGCTGCCGCCAAGCAGATCGAGGGAGAAGCCCAGCAGACGCGAGTAGCGCCCGCCGACCGCGCCGTGGTTGGTGTCGTGCTGGATGCAGAAGCCCACGCCGGCGAGTGCGAGTGCGAGCGAAAAGCACAATGGGACGATCGCCCACGGCTCGCGCGCCCACACGATCAGCGCGAGGTACGAGCCGACGGCCCAGGCGGTGATGAGGGCCGCCTTGATCCCCATCTGCCACCGGCCGCGCCTCAGCACGGACGGGGTCAGCGCACTCGCCACCTCCGCGCGCAGATCGCGCTGGAAGTCACCACCGCCTTTGAGCAGCGCCACTGCGCCGGTCCTCTCGTTGCACGTTCCCTGGAACCGACGCGACTATGTGCCTGTCCTCACGCCCCTCTCCGGGCGCGTGGAGTGTGACAGCCCGCGCACCGATCCGTGAGGGGAATCCTGTGAAGGCTCGGGGGGCGAGGGCCGCCGCCCGACGCCACGCCGCGCGCGGGGCCGGGTTTCGCCCTAAGCTGGCACGGGTACCGCATCATGTGCCAACCACCGAAAAGGGGCATGACATGGCGCGCTCGGACGGAGGGGTGATCGGCGGTCTCAGCCTGGGAGGCATCCTGGTGATCGTCGGCGTCGTGCTGATGTTCGTCTGGAGCTTCTGGATCGGGCTGATCATCGCCCTCATCGGGCTGATCGCCTTCGGCGGGTTCGCGAAGGGCAAGTGGTACTGAGCGCGCCGGCCGGGTGATCGCCGCCGCCCGCTCCGTCAGCTCCCTCTGACGGACCCACGCGGGCGGCGGTTCGCCGGTCAGGCGCCGAGGCGCTTCGCCAGCAGCGCCTTGCCCATCTCTGCGCCCTTCCGGCTGTCGGCCTGGGCCTTCACGAACAGTTCTTCCGCTTCGGTGTCGCCCGCTTCCCGGCAGTCGGCGATGAACTGCTCAAGGCGCAGCGCGTTGTTGAGGCACCGCTCGGTGAACCAGATCAGGTCGTAGTGGGCATCCGGGGTTCCGGTGATCTCCCCGCCGTCGGATCTCATCGTCAGTCCTTTCCTCGTTGCCGGTGCGCGAGTCAGCCCCGGTCATCCGCCCGAACCGCGACGCGCCACGCCGCCGCCTCCAGTGTCGTGATGGCCGGGGGGACAGCCTCCGGCCGCCGCCGCGTGTCGTCAAGTTCGGGCGGGCGCCGACGGTCGCACGGAACGCCCCTCGAGAATCCACGCGGTCACCTTCACGCTGACCGGAGAGGCGCCCTCACCTGCGTGCGAACTCCACGACGTCGAGCTCGAGCGGATAGAGGTCGGCCTTCGCGCCGGCCCGCTCATGGTCGAGCATCTCGCCGGGTCCGACGCCGCCGCCGAGTTCGGGGAGCAGGTCGACGACCGACGCGTAGCGCCCCACCAGCTCGAACTCGTCAAGGACGAACGGCACCGCCTCCGACTGGACCACATGGTTGGCGTCCATCACGTGGATGTGCAGATGCGGCGCGTCGGTGTTGCCCGAGTTGCCGACCAGGCCGAGCCTGTCACCCACCGAGACCCGGTCTCCGACCTCCACCTCGACGCTGCCGCGCTGCAGGTGCGCGTAGACGACATAGAGACCGTCGCCCATGTCGACGATGACGTGGTTACCGGTGATGTTGTCGACGGTGCGCGGCTTCGGGTTCGGCTCGAACGGGGTGATGTCGTCTTCGTTCTCGAGCACAGAGCTGACCGTGCCGTCGGTCACCGCGAGGGCGTCCTGGCCGAAGGTGAACCACGCGTCGAGGTCCTTCGGGTCGTCGCCCTCGTAGAGGCGCCCGCCGGGGCCGAGTTTGAGGAAGTCGATCGCGTAGCGCTGAGCGAGGAAGTCCCGGCCGTTCAGCGTCAGCGGGCCCCTGCGGTGGTGCGACTTGAAGCAGCAGCCCTCCGCCGCGACCCACGTGCCGTCGGACACCGGCTGGGCGAGCACCGGCGCCTCGATGCCGGTCTGCGGGTCGACGAGGGCGCCCTCGATCGTCGCCCGCTCCTCGCCGCCGGGGCCGGTGCTCTCGACGATGTGGGCGAGCGTCGCCGGGACATCGCCGCTCGCGGCGACCGACGTGTCGATGTAGACGATGCCCGACCGGTTCGGGGCGAGGGTCGTCGTCTCGTCGGCCGGTGACAGATCACCGGTCATGAACTCCGCGAGCCGCGCGCCGGTGAGGTCCTCGATCACCGTGCCCGGGTCGTCGGCATCGACCGCGGCGACCCGCGTGATCGTCAGCGGCTCGCCGGTGCGGTTGGTCATGTAGAGCTCGTAGCTCAGGCGGGTCCGCCCGTCGGTCGCGGGGAAAGGGACGGGGGCGAACCCGGTCGACAGGCGCACCGGCGAGCGATCGGTCGCGATCTCGGGGAGCCGGTCGGCCGCAGCCACCGTCGCGCCCGCGGCCGCGGGCCCAGACGCCACCTCGTCGCCGCCGTCTCCGCACGCGGAGGCGACACCCGCCACCGCGGCGAGCGCGAGTGCAAGCGCGCAGGCGCGCTGTCTCCAGGGCGTGGTCATCGGCGGCCTCCCGCTGCGAAAGTCTCCCGGCCGCGGGAGGCCGCACCATCGTGCCGGCGCCTCGCTCGACCGCGTTCAGGTTTCGGTCAGGCTATCGGCTCGCCGGGCGCCGGGGAACGGGGCGGTGCGACCGGCCCCGGTCACCCCTTGGCGCGCCTACGACCCGGCGCGGGCCTCGCTGCGGCGCCGGTTGCGGGCCGGGCGCCGGCCGGCGGCGCCGGTGGTCGCCGCGGGAGCGCTCTGCTGCGGGCGCACGCCCCGGCGCGCCCGGTTGCGGTGCCCGCCGGCGACGGTCCTGGTCTGCTCCGGCGGGTCGTTGACGGTGGCGATGCCCAGCTGCTCCTCCAGCTTGAGGCTGCGCGCCATCGCGCGCACATCCGAGAGGTGCTCGGTGCCGACGAAGGTGATCGCGATGCCGCGCTCGCCCGCGCGGGCGGTGCGCCCGACGCGGTGGATGTAGTCCTCCGCCTGGCCGGGCGGGTCGAAGTTGATGACCTTCGCGATGTTGTCCACGTGGATGCCGCGGGCGGCGACATCGGTGGCAACGAGGGTCGTCACCTTCGCGCGCTCGAAGTTCGCGAGGGCCCGCTCACGCTGGCCTTGGGTCTTGTCGCCGTGCATCGCCGCCGCATCGACATCGTGGCGCTTCAGGTGCCGCACGAGGCGGTCGGCGCCGTGCTTTGTGCGCACGAACACGATGGTCAGCTCGCCGCCGCCGCCGATCTCGCCGGCGAGGTGCGCGACGCGGTCCTCGCGCTCCACGCGCACGAAGCGGTGCTCGATGTCGGGGCCCTTCTGCGCGGCGGGCACGTGCTCGTGCAGCACCGGGTCCTCGGTGTACTTGGCGGCGATGCGCCCGGCCTCACCGTCGAGGGTGGCGGAGAAGAACAGCGTCTGGCGGTCGCGCGGGCACTTGGCGACGATGCGGTCGACGACGGGCCGGAAGCCCATGTCGAGCATGCGGTCGGCCTCGTCCAGCACCAGGATCTCGATGTTGGAGAGTGTGAACGCCCTGCGCGCCAGCAGGTCCTCGAGGCGCCCGGGGGTCGCCACGATGATGTGCGACTTGGCGGCCTCGCGGGACTGCTTCTCCAGGCCGACCCCGCCGTAGACGGCGGTCACCTTCAGGGCGCGGGCGTGGGCGAGGGGGTAGGTGGCCTCCACGATCTGCGTGGCCAGCTCGCGCGTGGGCGCCAGCACCAGAGCCGCCGGGCGCTTCGCCTCGGCGGCGATGCAGTCGATGATCGGCACCATGAAGGCGAGGGTCTTGCCCGATCCGGTGGGCGACTTGGCCAGCACGTCGCGTCCGTCGAGGACGTCGCCGATCACCTTCTGCTGGATCGCGAAGGGGGCGTCGAAGCCCTCCTTGGCGAGGGCGTCGCGCACGGCGGCGGACACGCCGAGATCGGCGAAGGAAACTGCGGTCATCATCACTTCCTGAGTCTTGCCGGCACCTCGTGGGAGCCGGGCACTGGGGAGGCGTGCTCTCCCGAACCGCCGTCGTGGCGGGACCCAAAAGAAGCGGACCTCTCGACCGGCCGAGTGCCGATCTGCGCGGGACAGTAGCGGTCTCGGCCGCGAAAGTCCCGTCGCGGGCATTGCGGATCGCTCCCTTCTCGCCGCCCGCGCGGCGCGAACGGGCGGCGAGCGACGGGGTCGCGACTACTTCGCGTAGGTGTCCATGCCGGTGAAGTCGATCTGCACGCACGGCTCGTCGCCGACCACCCAGGCGTCGTGACCCGGCGGGATGACAAGCACATCGCCGGGGCCGACCTCCTTCTCGGTGCCGTCGTTCATGCGCACCGCCATGCGCCCGGACACGCAGTAGCCCAGGTGCAACGCCTGGCAGCTGTCGGTGCCGACGATCGGCTTCACGTGCTCCGACCAGCGCCAGCCGGGCTCGAAGGTGCCGCGTCCCACGATGCGGTCCCCGAGCCTCACGATATCCGCGTGGCCCTTGTCCACGAACGCCCGGGTCTCGTCGGCGCGCTCGTGGTTCCGTACCTCAAGCTCGGCCATGTCGGCCTCCCTGATGGTGAACGTGACTGCGACTCTATGGCCGGTCCCCGGCCGCGGGCAACCGCGCGATCCGCAGGTCGCCGTTCACGTCATGCGTCAGCCAGATGCACGCGTCGGTGCCGGCCCCGCGCGACCCATGGATGACGTGCTCGTCCACGGCGCGGCCGTTCCGGCTCCCTCAGCGGGCGTGTCCGCTAGTCGACCACGCGCCAGTAGCGGGGCTGGAACGGCTCCGGGTCGTGCTGGAGCGGACGGTCGTGCTCCACGCTCACCCGCACATGCCCAAGGGTCGCCAGCCGCTCCAGGGCGGCCAGGAACAGGTCCCCGTCCACCGCTTCGCGCGAGTTCACCCGCTCGTAGAGCACCGACTCCCGCAGCGGCTCACGCGCGGCCCGGATCGCGGTGACGATCCGCAACTCCAGAGCTGATGGCTCCTCGTTCATCGGTTCCTCCCGGGGCGTCCGTGGGTGCTGTCGACGCGGTCAGCTTCTCACGCGCGGCATCCCCCGCGCGAGAGCCGGCCGCCCCCGGCGGCCCCGGTCAGAAGGCGCTGGACGGCAGATCGCGCGCGCCCCGCTCGACGGCATCCACGATCACGCGGGCCACATCGGCCGGATCGCGGCCCGGCGGCATGTCCGGCGCGGTGCCCTCGATGGCGCGCCCGGCGAGGCCGGTCTCGGTGTGCGGCGGGCGTGCGTCGAGCACGCGGATGCCGACCCGCCGCGCCTCGCGCGCGAACGCCTCGTCGAACGCGCGCACCGCCGCCTTCGACGCCCCGTAGGCGGCCATCCCCGCGACGTTGCTCTCGGCGATGACGCCGGAGAGGTTCACGATCGCCCCGCCGTCGGGCATCGCCCGCAGGGCGGACTGGGCGAGCATGATCGGCAGGAGGGCGTTCGTGCGGAAGAGTTCCTCCATCGCCTGCGCCGAGAGGCCGGCGACCGGTCCGAAGGCGACCACGCCCACCGCGTTGACGACCACGTCCAGGCGGCCCCCGTGGGCGATGGCCGCGTCGCACGCGGCGGCGCATCCCGCGGCGGTGCGCAGGTCGGCGGCCAGGCGCGCGCCCGGCACGCGCATCGCCTCGAGCGGCTCGGGCCGCCGGGCCACCAGGGTGAGCGTCGCCCCCCGCCCGTGCAGTTCGCGGGCGATCGCCGACCCCAGGCCGCCCGAGGCCCCGGCGACCAGCACCGATGCACCGCTCACGGGGTGACGCGTCGCGCTCACGCGGCGAGCAGAGCCAGCGCGATCGCGGCGCGGGCGCTCCACATGACCGTGCGCGCCCAGTTGGTGCGCACCAGGCGCCGGTGCGTTTCCGCGTCCCAGCCGACACTCAGCAGGCGGTGGCAGGGGACCTGAACGAACACCGTCGACACCCACAACGCCCCGATCAGGGCGGCGCCGATCCAGGTGAGCGGCCCGGGGTCGAGCGCCAGCAGCGCCAGCGCGGTCACGGTCTCGGTGCCCCACAGCGGGGCGACGATCCAGTTCGTGCGACGGGTGTGCTCCTCCTCGTAGGCCGGGAACGCCGCCGGCCCCGCCGTCGCGAACAGCGGGTAGTGCACCAGTTGCACGAACCAGACCAAGCCGGTCATGCCCAGCGTGGTGACCGCGTGGGCGATCAACAGGGCCGTCACGGGAGTAGCGATCCGGCGGTCGTGGTCACGCGGTCCAATGTACGCCGCCGGGTCCCGCGGCGCCCAACGCGGCCGATCCTCGCCATGCGCCCCGGAACCGCGCGGCGCGGGAGCGAGGGCCTACGCCGTGACCCGGTCCTCCGCGGCCTGCTCCAACGCATCGAGGAACGTCCCGGGCAGCTGGGCGCCCGAGATGCCGTAACGCCCGTCGATGACGTAGAACGGGACCGCTCCGATGCCGTACTGGGCGGCCTGACGCAGATCGGCCTCCACGTCGGCGGCGTGCGTCCCCGCCTCCAAGCGCCGCAGCACCTCGTCGCGGTCCAGGCCCACCTCGGCGGCCAGATCGGCGAGATCCTCGGCGTGCCCGACATGGCGGCCCTCGACGAAATGGGCCCGCATCAGCCGCTCCTTCATCGGCTCCTGCAGGCCCTCCGCGGCCGCGTGGTGCAGCAGCTGGTGGGCCAGGACCGTGCGGGTCTGCTTCACCGCGCCGAAGTCGAAGTCGAGGCCCTCCCCGGCCGCGAGGGCCGTGACGTGCGCCAGCATCCCCTCCACCTGTTCGCGCGACATGCCCTTGCGCGCCGTCAGGAACTCGACCGGGCCGCCGTCGAAGTCGACCGGCACATCGGGCGCCAGCTCGAAGCTGTGGAAGCGCACCGCCACCTCGGGCCGGCCGGCCCGCGCCGCGAACGCATCGAGCGCCGTCTGCAGGCGCCGCTTGCCGATGTAGCACCACGGGCATGCGATGTCCGACCAGATGTCGATCGTGATGGGGTCGCTCATGCGGTGCGGCTCCTCCGGGTTGCTGCGCGACGGGCTCGCCGGCCAGCTTGACAGGGCCGGCGGGCCGGCCGCCCCGCCCAAGGGCCGTCGCTAGAGTGAGGGCGATGCCGTCCCGTGAACGCCCCCATCGCCGCCGCCGGCGGCCGCCGGCGGCGCTCGCCGAGCGCTGAGACGGTGGATCGGGCGAACCTCGTCCTGGCCCTGATCCTGCTGGCGAACGTCGCCGCGGGCATGGTCCGCGTCGTGCGCGGTCCGTCGGCCGCCGACCGCATGCAGGCCGCACTGCTGTTCGGCAGCGCCGGTGTGGCGATGCTGCTGCTCCTCGCCGAGGCGATGAGCGCACCCGCCCTGCGCGATGTGGCGCTGGTGTTCGCGCTCCTCGCGAGCGTCGTCACCGTGGCGTTCCTGCGCCGCGACGACCTCCCGCGGGGCCGACGCAGGTGAGCGCGCACGAGGTGGCCGGATGGGCCGGGTTCGCGCTGACATGCACCGGGGTGCTGTTCTTCACCGCCGGCACCGTCGGGTTGCTGCGCTTCCCCGACGCGCTCGCACGGCTGCACGGGCTCGCGAAGGCCGACAACCTGGGGATCGGCTTCGTCGCGATCGGTCTGGTGCTGCAGGCCGACTCGCCGGCGGCGGCCGTCAAGCTGCTGATCATCTGGGGGCTCGTGCTGCTCGCGGGCGCCACCTGCACGTACCTGATCGCCTCCGCGGTGCGGCGCGGGCAGGCCGGCGTCGACCGTGACTGAGGCCGTGCTCGACATCACCCTCGCGCTCGTGATCGTCGCGATCGGCTGGCGCTGCCTCACCGAGAGCGACCTCTTCTCCGCCTCGGTGGCGTTCATCGCGTTCGGGCTGGCCCTCGCACTCGCGTGGGCCCGCCTCGGCGCCCCCGATGTCGCCCTCGCCGAGGCCGCCCTCGGCGCCGGCATCACCGGCGTGCTGCTGGTCGACGCCGCGCGTGAACTCGGGCGCACCGCGCCCGACCCCGCCGAGGGAGACGACACGGTGCGCGTCGACCGGCCCTCCGCGGACGGCGATGCCGCCGGGTAGCGGCCCCGGCATCGCGCGGCGGGCGGTCGCGGCGGTCATCGCGGGCCTCCTCGGAGTCGTGCTCGCCTGGGCCGTCCTCGACCTGCCGTCCGGCGTGGGCCCGCTCGCCGGGCCCGTGCGCGCCGGCGCCGCGGACGCCGGCGCCTCCAACCCGGTCACCGCCGTGCTCCTCGCCTTCCGTGCCTACGACACGTGGCTGGAGGTCGTCGTGGTGCTCGCCGCCGTCATCGGGGTGCTCGCGGTCGCACGCACGCGGGAGCTCACCGCCCGCACCCCGCCGCCCGCCGACCCACTGCTGACCTGGATGACCGGCATCGTCGCGCCGCTCACCGTCCTCGTCGGCGGTTTCCTGCTGTGGCTCGGCACCAGCGCCCCCGGGGGCGCGTTCCAGGCGGGGGCCGTGCTCGGTGCCGGGGCGCTGCTCGTGTGGCTGTCGGGCCGCCGCTCGGTGACCGCGCTGCGGGCGCCGGCGATGGCGACGCTGCTCGCGTTGGGCGCCGCGGCCTTCCTCGCCCTGGGCGCCGTGCCCCTGATCGCGGGCGCCGCGATGCTCGACATCCCGGAGGACATCGCGACCGAGTTGATCATCGCGGTCGAGGCCGCGGTCACCGTGAGCGTCGCCGTCTCGCTGGCGGTGCTGGTCATCGCCACACGCGCCGGCGACGGCGACGGAGGCGACGACGCATGAGCGGTTACGAGCCCTACATGCTCGCCGGGGTCATCCTGATCCCCCTCGCGCTGTACGCCCTGGTGGCGCACCCCAACCCGCTGCGGCGGGTCATCGCCCTCAACGTGATGGGCAGCGGGGTGTTCATGGTGCTGATCGGCGCGGCCGCGCGCGGCGAGGGTCCCGCCGACCCGGTGCCGCACGCCCTTGTGCTCACCGGGATCGTCGTCGCCGTGGCCACCTCGGGTCTCGCCATCGCCATCGCGCGGATGCTGCACCGCATGAGCGATGATGACGACGACGGCGGGGGAGCCGGGGAGCCATGAGCGCCGCGCTGTCGGCCACCGTCGTCGTGCCGCTGCTCGGCGCCCTCGCGGCGCTCGTGTGCGGGCGCCGGGCGGCGCCGTGGATCGCCCTCGCCTCGTCCCTCGCCTCGCTGGCCCTGGCGATCGCCGTGGCGGCCGCCGTGACCCGGGACGGCGTCATCGAGACCGCTCTCGGGGGCTGGGAGGCGCCGCTCGGCATCGTGCTGCGCGCCGACGGCCTCGCGGCCGCGATCCTCCTGCTGGTGGCGGTCGTCGGCTCGGCGATCACCGTCGCCGCGGTCGGCGACCTCGGCCGGGCGCGCGGAACATGGGCGCGCCACGACGCGTTCTGGCCACTGTGGCTCATGCTCTGGGCGTCGCTGGTCGCGCTCACCGCGGCCCGCGACATCTTCAGCGTCTACGTGGCGCTGGAACTCATGACGCTCTCCGCCGTCGGCCTCATCATCCTCGGCGCCGGGCGGGCCGCGCTGGTCGGCGCGCAGGGCTACCTGCTCGCCGCCTGGCTCGGGGCGACCGCCTACCTGCTGGGCGTCGCCCTCGTCTACGCCGACGCGGGCGTGCTCGACATGGTCGACCTCTCAACGCGGTCCGACGACAGCCCGGCGATGCGGGTCGCCCTCGCCCTCATGACCGCCGGGCTGCTGCTCAAGGCGGCGCTGGTGCCGCTTCACTTCTGGCTGCCGCGCGCCCACGCCAGCGCGCCGCCGCCGGCGAGCGCCGCGCTGTCGGGCCTCGTGGTCACCGGGGCGTTCGTGGTGCTGCTGCGGCTGTGGAGCGAGGCGATGGCCGGCGCCGTCGAGCAGGCCGGCGCGACGATGATCGGCGCACTCGGCGTGCTCGCGATCGTATGGGGCGGCGTGCTCGCGCTGCGTCAGGCCAGCCTCAAGCGCATGGTCGCCTATTCGACCGTCGCCCAGGTCGGCTACCTCTTCCTGCTGATCCCGATGGCGGCGCTGCCGCTGGCCCGCGACGGCGCGCCGAGCCGCGCGACCCTCGACGCCTGGACCGGCGGGACCTACTACGCGGTGGCGCACGGGGTGGCGAAGGCGGCACTGTTCCTCGCGGCGGGCTGCATGGTGTGGGCCGTCGGAGCGGACCGCATCGCGGCGATGCGCGGCCTGGGCTCGCGCATGCCGGTGGTCGCGGCGGCGTTCGCCATCGCCGGCGTCGCCCTGGTCGGCCTGCCGCCCACCGGCGGGTTCGTCGCGAAGTGGTACCTGATCAGCGGCGCCATCCGCGCCGGCGAGCCATGGTGGGCGCTCGCGGTGCTCGGCGGCAGCCTGCTCACCGCGGGGTACGTGCTGATGGTGGTCCGGGTGATCCTCGCCCGGCCGCAGGCCGGCGACCCCGCGTGCGCTCCGCTGCGTGCGCCGCGCGCCATGCAGGCCGCCGCCCTCGCGCTCGCCCTCGTCTGCCTGCTGATCGGCCTGCGGCCCGAGGAGGGCATCGACCTGCTCACCGTCGCCATCCCGCAACCCGCGGACCCGGCGGCCCTCGGGGCGGTGGGCCCGTGATCCTGCTCGCCCTGCTCGCGACCTCCCTGATCCCGGGGATCGCCATCTTCTTCGTCCCCGAGGAGCGCCACCGCCTGCGCACCTGGCTGAACATGACCGGGGCGGTGCTGAAGGTCGGCCTGGTCGGGGTGCTGCTGTGGGACTACTCGCGCGGCGATGCCGCAGAGATCACGATCGCGTTCCTGCCGGACCTGCCGATCGTCCTGCGCGTCGACGGCCTCGCGTTGCTGTTCGTGACCCTGTCGGCGTTCCTGTGGCTGCTCACCACCGTCTATGCGATCGGCTACCTGGAGGACTCGCCGCACCGCAGTCGCTTCTTCGGCTTCTTCAGTCTCTGCGTCACCGCCACCGTCGGCATCGCCCTGTCGGGGAACCTGATCACGTTCTTCCTCTTCTACGAGGCGCTGACGCTCACGACCTATCCACTGGTCGTGCACCGCGGCACCGAGGCGGCGCTGCGCGCCGGGCGCGTCTACCTGATGTACACCCTCGGGGGCGGCACGGCGCTGCTCGCGGGAGTGGTGTGGCTCGAGACCCTCCGCGGCCCGGTCGACTTCGTGCGCGGCGGCAGCCTCGGGCCGATCGGCGCCGACGAGGCCGCCCTCTCGGCGGCCTTCGTTCTGATCGTCTCGGGGCTCGCGGTGAAGGCCGCGATCGTGCCGCTGCACGGCTGGCTGCCGCAGGCGATGGTGGCGCCCGCCCCGGTCAGCGCGCTGCTGCACGCGGTCGCGGTCGTCAAGGCGGGGGCGTTCGGGATCATCCGCATCGTCGAGGACGTCTACGGGCGCCCGATGGTCGACGAGCTCGGTCTGCTCACCCCGCTGGCCGTCGCCGCCGGGATCACCATCATCTACGGCTCGCTGCGCGCCATCGCGCAGGACGACCTGAAACGCCGCCTGGCGTTCTCGACGGTCAGTCAGGTGTCGTACATCGTCCTCGGCATCGCGATCATCGGGCCGGTCTCCAGCGTCGGCGCGCTGGTGCACCTCATCAACCAGGGGATCATGAAGATCACCCTCTTCTTCGCCGCCGGCGTGCTCGCCGAGACCCTCGGGATCCACAAGGTGAGCGAGATGGCGGGAGTCGGCCGGCGCGCCCCGCTCACGATGACCGCCTTCACCATCGCGGCGCTCGGGATGATCGGGGTGCCGCCGACGGCGGGCTTCATCAGCAAGTGGTATCTGGGTCTCGGCGCGACCTCGGCGGGAGCCGACTGGGCGCTGGCGATCCTCGTCACCAGCGGCGTCCTCAACGCCATCTACTTCCTGCCGATCATCTACGCCGCCTGGTTCCAGCCGTCGACGGGTCCGTGGCCGGTCGATCGTCGCCACGGCCGGGTCGAGGCGATGCCGGCGCTGCTCGTGCCGACGCTGATCACCGGCGCCGTCGCCCTCGCCGCCGGGCTGCTGGCGGGCACCGACTTCAGCCCGCTCTCGCTCGCCCAGGACGTGCAGGGGGATGTCGGCCCGTGATCGCGCGCCTGGCGATGATCTGCGCTCCCGGGCTGCTGGTGGCCGCCACGTGGGCCGCCACCGCCGGCGGGCTGGAGATGCCGTGGCTGCTCCTGGGCACGCACCTGCGCGCCGATGACACCGCGCAGGTGTTCCTGGTCCTCGCGGCGGTCGTCTGGACGCTCGCGGCGCTCGCCGCCGGGCCGACGCTGCGCGAGCCCCAGGTCCCGCGCCGGCGGCTGATCGCGTTCGCGGCCGTCGCCCTCCTCGGCAACGTCGGCCTCGCCGTCGCTCAGGACGTCGTCTCGTTCTTCACGTTCTTCTCGATGATGAGCCTCGCCGCCTACGGTCTGGTCGCCGCCCGGTCCGGCGCGGTCGCCCGCCGCGCGGGACGGATCTACATCGGGATGGCGATGCTCGCCGAGGGCGCCCTCCTCGCCGGTTTCACCATGGCGGTGCGCAGCGCCGGCGACCTCGAGCTGGAGGCCGTCCGCGCCGCCCTCGCCGAGGCCGGGGAGGCCGACCTCGTGATCGCCCTGCTGCTCATCGGTCTGGGGGTCAAGGCGGGGGTGCTCGGCCTTCACATGTGGATGCCGCTGGCCTACACCGCCGCGCCGCTCCCCGCCGCCGCGGTACTCGCGGGCGCCCTGACCGAGCTCGGGCTGCTGGGGTGGCTGCGCGTCCTGCCGATCGGCGAAGCGGCCCTCGATGGGTGGGGCGCCGTGCTCGTCGCCGTGGGCTTCGCCGCCGTCGCGTACGGGCTGGTGGTCGGCGCCACCCAGTCGTTCCCGGCGGCGGTGCTCGCGTACTCCAGCATCGGCCAGATCGGGCTGATGGTCGCCGGGATCGGGGTCGCCCTCGCCGACCCCGGCCTCGCCCCCGCCGCGGTGGCCGGCGTGCTGGTGCTCGCGTTGCTTCACGGCGTCGTGAAGGGCGTGATGTTCATCGGCCTCGGTGTGGTGGCGGGGGCGACCCGACGCGCGGCGCGGGCCGCGGCGCTCGCCGGGTTGCTGGTGGCCGGACTGGTGCTGGCGGGCGCGCCGCTCACCGGCGGCGCGGTCGCCAAAGACGCACTCAAGAGCCCGGGGGCGGAGTGGTGGCCGGGTATGGAGACGGCGCTCGCCGCCTCCGCTGTTGCGACAACCATCCTGATCGGCCGCATGCTCTTCCTGATCGCCGATCCGGCGCGCCCCCAGGAGAGCCTTCCCGGCAGGGCCCCCGCATGGGCGCTCGGTGGGGGGCTCGCGGCGGCTCTCGCCTTTCCCGCACTCGTCGCCACATGGCCGCCGTTGGCCGAGGCGTATGGTCCGGCCGCGCCCACCCTCCCCGGCGTCTGGGCGGCGCTGTGGCCCGTCGCCGCGGGAGCCATCGCCGCGCTCGCTCTGCGCCGGCTCACCGCGGCCCGCCCCGGTGAGCGGCCCCGCATCCCGACGGGTGATGTGGTCGTGGCCGCCGAGCATGTCGGCGACCGCGTGCAGTCGGCCGCCTGGCGGGCGGATCGTGCCTTCGAGCGTGCCGTCGCGGCGCTCGCACAGGCTGTGCGTCGCGCCGACCCCACACCGCTCGCGCGCCGCGCCGCGCGCGTCGAGGCGCGCACCGCGAGCCTCGGAGCGGGTGCGCTGGCGCTCGCCGGGCTGGTGGTCGTCCTGGCGGTGGCGCTCAGCGGCGCCTGGGCCGGCTCGTGATCGCGTCCCTCGCGCTGCGCCTCGCCGTCGCCGCCGCGATCTGGTGGGCGCTGGCGGGCGGCGTCCCCGGCGGCGCGGGGGCGGCGGTGGCGATCGTCGCCGTCGCCGCGACGGCGGTGGCCGGCCTCGCGCTCCGTGGTCGCGGCGCCCGTCGCCCGCGGGTCCACCGGATGCCGCGTTTCGTCGCGTTCTTCCTGTGGCGGTCGGTCCTCGGCGGCGTCGATGTCGCCCGCCGGGCGCTGACCCCGCGCGTCGCAGTCGACCCCGGGTTCGTCGACTACGACCCGCGGCTGCCCGAGGGGTCCGCGCGCGCGCTGCACATCGCGCTGGTGAGCGTCATGCCCGGCACGCTCGTCGCCGAGGAACTCGCGCCCGGCGGAATGGTGCGCGTGCACGTCATCGACATCGCACAGCCGGTCGATGACGAGCTCGAGCGGGTCCGGGAGGAGGTGCGCCTGCTGTTCTGCCTGCCCGCGGAGGATGCCTCCGCGCCGGTGACTCAGGCGCGCCCGTAGACCGGGATGGCCGCCCCGGTGACCGCCGAGGCGCCCTCGGACATCAGGAAGGCCACCACCTCGCCGATCTCACGCGGGCTGACCCAGCGCCCGTGGTCGGCGCCCGGTTCCGCCGCCCGGTTGGCGGGAGTGTCGATCACCGACGGCATGATGCAGTTCACGCACACCCCGTCGGCGATCACCTCCTGCTGGGCGGCCTGCACCATCGCGATGACGCCCGCCTTGCTGGCGGCATAGGCCGACGCGCCCGCCCACGGGCGCACCGCCGCGCGGGCGCTCACCGCCACCACCCGCCCACCTCCCCGGGCCGCCAGCCGCGGCAGGACGGCACCGAGCGCGGCGGACAGGGAACGCAGGTTCAGGGCGAGCTGCCCGTCGAGGTCGGCCAGGCTGCTCTCGCCGAAGGGGTGCCCGTCGAGATAGCCGCCGACCAGGTGCACCAGGCCCGCCAGCCCGCCCGCGCCGGTGTCGACCTCGCCGGCCAGCGCACCGAACGCCCCCTCGTCGAGCACGTCCAGGTGCCGCAACTCCACGGGCGCATCGCGATAGGCGGCGGCCGCACGCTCGCGTTCCTCGTCGACCACCCACGTCACGACCAGGCGGTTCCCGGCGGCGAGCAGCCGCTCGACGACCCCGGCGCCGAGACCCCCGGTGCCGCCCGTCACGATCACACGTCCATCTGGCATCGGTCGCACCTCCGCGCGGTCTTGACGCGATCCTACCCCGAAGGCGACCGGCAACGACCGTTGCAGTCTCCGGCGTTAGCGTGTTGAGGGCCGGGCGGCGCGCCGAAGGACTGGTGATGAACGGTCGCGGGACAACGCTCAAGCGGTTCCTCATCTGCGCGGTATTCGCCCTGTGCGCCGGCGCGCTGTCGCAGCCCGCGACGACCGCTCCCGACCCGGGTTCCTCCCTGAGGGACCTGGTCTCGTCGCACCGGGCCCATGAGCGCGTGCTCGCGGCCTGCGTGGGCGACGGTTCGCTCGATCCGGTCGCCGCAGCCCGGATGCGCGACGGGCTGGCACGTGCCGGGCGCAGCCGCGCGGCCGCGGCGCGTCACGCCCGGGCGG
>JBKHVQ010000194.1:0-1726 GCA_046569985.1 Thermoleophilia bacterium
GCGCAGCAGGCCGGCGGCTTCCCCGGTGGTCACGTACGGAGATCGTGGTGACGGGTCGTCGGGAGCCCGGGCGGTCAGCCGCTGGTACACGAGATCGGCCGCCATCTCGGTGACGGCCCGCACGAAGTCATCGGCTGGGGTGGCGGAGGGCTTCATCGCCGCCGGCCGTTCGGGAGCAGGTCACGCCAGTTCTCCAGATCAGAATGGGTATCCGGTACGCCGGCGCTCGGTGTGGCGGTGGGCGGAGTCTCCTCGTACGACCCGGGGAAGGCGTCGCGAAGCTTCTGGATGACCTCGTCCGCCGAGAGCTTCGACCCGTCCTCGTTCGCAAGGCCGCCATCACCGCGCGCTGGCGGCCTTGCGGCGGCGTCGCACTCAAGATCCTTGTCATCATCCGTGATCTCGCAAGACCGCCAACGACCGTCACCGGCATCGTCGCCCGGCAGGTTGGCGGCCTTGCGGGGACAGCCCGAGGGGAGCTGCCACGCCCACCTGCCCGCACCGCTGTTACCGTCGCTGATGCGCACGGGCTCGACGCCCAAGCGGCTCTTCGCCCGTTCGACCGTACGCCACGCGATTCCAGCGGCCTCGGCGGCGCGCTTGAGCTCGCTGACCCACCGCGGACCCGCTCCCAACTCCTCGCGCAGGAAGTCCATGACCTCGTCCAGAGCGGAGCGCGCGCCACCGTCCCCGTCGAGTGAGCGCACAAGATCACCCGGTCGCACCCCCTCGACCTCCTCGCCGAGGCGCACCACCGCGCGCGAGGGGTCCTCGGTCGCCGGTACCAGGGTGAAGCTGACACCCAGCGGGCAGACGCCCAGGTTCGACTTCTCCACGGCTAGCAGCCGGTCGCCGGTTTCCCGCGGATCGGCCCCGTACGGCGCGCCGACAAGCAGCACCAAGCGCGGCGCGTTCACCCACGCCGCGCCGCCCATCACGCGGTGGCGACTGTTGGCGGCGGTCGCCTTGTTCAGGTGACACAACACCAGCGCCACGGCACGGTGCCGCTGAGCGATGCGCTGCAGCGGCTCCAGGAACGCCCTGATGTCCTCTTCTCGCTGACTGGAGAGGCCACGGTCGAGGAAACTCGGGCCGGTGTCGACGACGATCAACCCGACATCACGCGCATCGCAGTGCTCGGCCAACCGATCGCCGTCGCGGGGCAGGGTGAGCGACCCCGCACGGTCAGGGTCCAAGATGTGTACGCGGTCGAGGTCGGCACCCATCAGCCGCATCCGAGGCCGGATGACCGCCGCCGCGTCCTCCTCGTTGGTCAGAATCACCACATCGCGCGGGGCGTCGAGGGTGCCGCCGAAAGGCGCTTCACCCCGCGTCACACCGGAGGCGATGTGCTGGGCGATGGTGCTCTTGCCGGTGCCGCCATCACCGGCCATCACGACGGCGTTGCCGTACGGGAGCCGGCCCTCCCACAGCCACTCGATGTCGACCTCGACAACGCTGGACAGCGGCACAAGCAGGCTGCGAGCGGCGTGAGAGCCCGGCTCGTCCCGTCGCTCGATCCCAGGCGAGAGCACTGAGGGCGCAGCGTCGAGATAGTCGCCGTCGCGCAGGCGCTGACTGATCAGACGAGCGCAATCGACCAGGTACTCAGTCGACTCGGCTCCGAGGCTGCGCAGGGCATCCCGGAACCGCTCTTCGACCCACGCCGGCCCGCCGGCGTCGGCGTCCTTGCACCAGTCGGGAGCCAGCGTGCGGGCGAACCCCA
>JBKHVQ010000195.1:0-4868 GCA_046569985.1 Thermoleophilia bacterium
TCGGCGTCGCAGGTGCGCAGCGCCACGACGCCGTTGCGCCAGCCGACGCCGTCGTCGCCGGATGCGCCGAGGATGCCGGCGACATGGGTGCCGTGCCCGCCGAGGTCGGTCCATGCTCCCGGCTGCAGTGAGCCGCCGGACGGCGTGACGAAGTTGCGCGACAGGTCCGCTCGCAGGTTCGGGCCGAGGTCGGGATGCTCCGGGTCGACGCCGGTGTCGACGACCGCCACCAGCACCTCGGGGCCGCCGGCGGTGAGATCCCAGGCCGCCTCCACACGCGCATCGACCTCGCCCGGGGCCGTATTGCGCAGCCCCCACTGCTGCGGGAACAACGGGTCATCGGGCAGGGCCGCCGTGCGCAGGATGTGGTTCGGCTCGGCCCACGCCACGTCGGGGCGGGCGCGCAACGCGCGCACGGCGTCGGCCACGCGGCGGCCCGGCGCCAAGCGCATCACGCGCGTGCCGCGAAGACCCGGCACCGCCCGCTCGCCGGTGGCGCCCGACGCCGCCCGCACGGCCGCGCGCGCCCCGGGGGGCGCGCCATCGCGCAGCTTCACGATCACCTCGCCCGGAACGGCGACCGGGTCGGGCGCGGCGGGCGCGGGCACCGCAGACACGGCGAGCGCCGTGGCCGCCGCCACGCACGTCGCGATCCATCCCGGTCGTCTCGTCACCCCAGCACGCATGCTCATCCGTGGCCGCGTTCTCACCGGGCGATGATGCTCCGCCCCGGACCGGGATGCACATCCCGGTCCGGGGCGAACGGTCGCGTCCGGCGCACGGAGCCTGTCAGTCGACGCGCGACTGACGCAGGCTCGCGTCGAGCGCGCGGACCTCCTCGCGCAGCTTCTCCACCTCGAGCGCGAGGGCGTCGACGGTCTCCTCCAGGTGCGCGATGCGCAGTTCACGCTGCTCGTTCAGCTCATCGGCGTCGGTGCTCATCGCCAGGCCTCCTGTAGTGAGATCGATCGCTCGGGGCGGCATCCCGCCACCCTCACCGAGGTTACGCCGTGGCGATGCGCGCTGCACAGCAGACGCGGTTGCGCCCGGCGCGCTTGGCCTCGTAGAGCGCCCGGTCGGCGTCGGCGTAGAGCGCCTCGATGCCCGGGTCGCCGACCATGTCGGCCACTCCGGCCGACACCGTGATGGGCGGCAGGTCGTCGTCCTTCAGGGCCTCGACCGTGGCGCGCAGGCGATCGGCGACGCGCCCGGCCTCCATCGGCGCGGTCTCGGGCAGGACCAGCGCGAACTCCTCACCGCCGACGCGGCCCAGCACGTCTTGCGGGCGCACCTGGGGGACCATGGCGTCGGCGACGGCCCGGAGGGTGCGGTCGCCCACCTGATGCCCGTGGCTGTCGTTGATGACCTTGAAGTGGTCGAGATCGAAGAGCACCAGCGCCAGCGGGCGCCCGTAGCGCTGGGCGCGCGCATACTCGAGCTGAAAGCGCCGCTGGAACTCGCCCTGGTTCAGCAGGCCGGTGAGGGCGTCGGTGGTGGCGCGGCGCGCCAGCTCGTCGAGCAGTTCCGCCTGCGCGATGGCCAGCGACACCATGTCGGCGAACCGCTCCAGGCGCGCCTCGGCGTCGGCGGGCAGCGGGCGCTCGCTGGTGGTCGCGGCGAGCACCGCACCCCAGCGCCGGCGGTCGACGGTCACCGGGGCCGCCACTCCGCGGCGGTATCCCTGCACGCGCACGCGGTCTCCCGTGGCGTCGCCGTCGCTCATCCGCGTGTAGTCGGCGCGTGCCGGTCGCCCCGTGCGCGCCACCTTCACCGCCGCGCCCGACCCGGTCAGCGGGAAGACGGTGCCCACCTGCGAGCCGTGCTCCCCGAACGCGCCGACCACCTCCGAGGAGGTCGCCGAGTAACGCAGCACCAGGGCGGCGTCCACCCCGAGCACCGTCGCGGTCTCGCGGGCCACCAGGTCGAACAGGGCGGGGGCGTCGGCGCCGCGCGCCACCTCCTGCGCGACGCGGGCGAGGGCCGCCTGCTCGACGGCGAGGCGCGTGAGGGCGCCCTGCCCGTGGCGTTCGGCCGCCCGGCTGAAGCTGATCAGGCGCAACTCGGCGCCCGCGCGATCGCGCACCGCGGACACCCGGCAGAGCACCGGAACCGACATCCCGCCCGTCCCCACGATCGCCGCCGGGAGGTCGTCGCGCTCGGCGAGCGCGTCGTCGGTCCACGGGGCGACCGTCCACCACGCCTCCGGCACGGGGCGGCCGACGAGTTCGCCGCGCGTGGCCCCGGTCATCTCGCACAGCGGCGGGTTGACCTCGATGACCGAGCCGCTCGTGTCGATCAGGGCCGACGGGTCGATCAGGGCGTCGATGACCGAGCGCGCGTCCAGGTGAACGCTCGAACCCGCCGATGCCGAAGGGTCGCCCGTGGTCAGCTCCTGTCGGGGGCGCCCGGTGGCGGCGCCTCATCGGGCGTCCCGGGCTCGCGGGGGCCGCTGTCGAGACGGAACGGCGGGTAGACGTCGGTCATGAGGGCGACGTACGCCAGCACGCGGAAGCCCCAGCGGTTCAGGCCCATGACGAAGTCGAACAGGTCGCGCGGGTAGCGGGCGGCGAACAGCATCCACAGGCCCGCGATGAGCACCAGGACGCCCACCAGGCCGCCACCCCAGCCGCCCCAGCTCGCATCGTCCCAGCCGCCGGACCCGGCCCACGCCGCCGACCACCAGACACCTGTGCCGAAGATCGCGACGATGATCAGGTGGGGGATCGCGAGCAGCCACGACTTCACCCACACCAGGCCGCGGGAGAGCCGCTCGGGGTATTCGACATCGAGGCTCGCAGGATGCTCGGCGGGATGGAGGCTGAACGGCGGGTAGCGGTCGGTGCCCAGTGCGCTGTAGCCGTAGAAGCCGACCCGCCAGGTCCAGCGCATGATCCCGACGTTGATGTCGAAGATGCCGCGCGGATAGCGCCCCGTGAAGACGATGGCGAAGAACGCGACCACGGTGAGCACCGAGAAGACGACCCACAGCACCGCCAGCACCAGGAAGTGCGGGATCAGGAGCAGCCATTTCACCAGCCACAGCCAGCGGCTGAGGCCGGGCTGCAGGTCTCCCTGCAGCGCGAGCGGATAGGGGCCCCCGGCGGGGAGGCCCTCGGCGGCAGCCGGCGCCCGCGGCTCGCCGGCGGCGCGCCGGTGAAGGGCCAGAACCACCAGGGTGGCGCCGATCGCCAGGACCAGCAGCCCGGCGATGAGGATGCCGATCGCGGCGGCGCGCAGCGGGTCGAGTTTGAGGCCCAGCTTCAGGTCGGCCGCGACCGGGGCGGTGGCATCGGCGTTCATCAGGACGAGGATCCAGCGCCCCTCCTCCAGCGGCCAGCGCAGCGTCTGGCGCCCGGGGCCCTCGGCGCGCGCCACCCAGAAGCCCTGCGCCCCGGGCGGTTCGGGGGCGCGCAGCCCCGGCCGGTCGACGTAGTCGACGCGGAAGGGGTCCAGGTCGATGTCGTCGACCTGCGCGTGCGGGACGCCCGCGAGGTAGGTCTCGACGTCCGCGGCGCGGCCGATGCCGACGAAGACCGCGTCGGACGGGTTGGCGGAGGTGGCGCGCACGCGCACCTCCGCCAGGTCGCCCATGTCGCCGGGCCACGAGGTGCCGTGGTCGAAGCCCAGGTCGACGCGCTCGGAGGTGACCGCGAACTCTCCGCTGGCGAAGCGCTCGGTGCGGGTGGTGAAGAACCCCTCGTCGTCGCGCTGGGTCTCGTTGATCCACAGCAGCGTGCCGCCGGCGGCCACCATGCCGAGACCGACCAGCGCGATCAGCACGCCGATGACGAGGAGGATGACGCGCTTCGCGCTCACCCGCCCATCATCGCGCCGGCGCGGCGCACGTCAACCCCCGTTGCGGGCCGGCGGCGAAGTGGCAACGGGTGCCGGCCGGGTGCAACGGCGGGACGGGGTCGATGCCCCGCCCCGCCCGCGCCGTGGTCAGACGCCCCAGCGCCTGACGGCGACCACCGAGGGGTCCTCGCCCCGGTCGATGGCGGCCTGCACCTCGGCCTCGGCGATCTCCGGCGTCGGCGCCGGCGCCGTCTGGCGGGCGCGCACCGCGTCCCAGTAGGCATCCCGGCCGTAGTAGCCGTAGATGCGGCTCTCCTCGCCCCGGGTCAGCGACGCGTCGTCGTCCGGGTCGTAGGACGGCCCCTCCTTGAGGGTGTCCTCGTCGTACGGGAGCATCAGGAACGCGTCGTCCCCGTCGATCTCCGTGCGGACGTCGTCGACGGGCACCGTGTGGTGCCTCATGCCGAACCACCCCGTCGCGATCGCCAGGTAGCGCACGTGGCCGGCGATGGAGTCGGTGTAGACGTGCGACACCTTCCCGACCCGGTCGCCGTTGATGTCGTAGACCTCCATGCCCTCCAGCTCGTCGAGCGGCGGCAGCATGGTGCTCTCGGAGTAGCCCTCGGGGCCGATGTGGGCGCGATCGATGGATGACAGCCTCGCCATTGTCGATCTCCTTCCCGTGTTGGAGAACGCCGTTGCGGCGTCGTCCCCCTCAGGTTCCCCGTCGGCGGATGCTGAAACACGCCCGGTGCCGTGACGACACCGGCCCGGCCCTCCCCGCGCAGGCGACGCGCGCGGGGAAAAGCCGGGCGGGAGGGGTCAGCTCACGGGAGAGCAGATCCTCGGGCGGATGGGCCCGTTGTCGACCACGCGGTCCCACGCACCGAAGGTGTCCCACTGGGCAGGCGTCGTGCCGCGTTGAGTGCGGGCGACGCGGATGCGCAGGGTGACGACGTCGCCCGTGTCCAGGTGGTTCCAGTCACCGATGCGCGGGAGTCTGACTGTCGTTCCCTGCTGCTTGCGGGCCTTGCCCACCAGAAGGATCTTCGTCCTGTCCCCGAGGGCCGCGG
>JBKHVQ010000196.1:0-9405 GCA_046569985.1 Thermoleophilia bacterium
CTCCGGTCGTCAGCGCCGGCAGGCGGGGCCCCACACGCCCCGCTCGGCGCGCTTCGCCGCGCGCTCGCTCGCCAGGAACGCGCCGGCATGGGTGAACGGGTCGCGCACGCGTAGGAAGACCCGCGCCGCGCCCGCCCGCACCAGCGTGTTGTTCACCGAGTCTGGCCCCGAGGCCGACCCCGTGTAGACGTACCCCAGCATCCGCCCGAAGCGGTCGCGCCCGCCCTGGGTCGGATCGGTTCGCACGGCGACCGTCGTGCCCGGCGGCAGCAGCCCGCGGGTGAGATCCGCGGCCTCATCACCGAAGCACTCCTCCTCGGGGTGCACCTCGGGCGTGTCGATGCCGACCAGGCGCACGATCGTCCGCTCACCGCCGGCACGCACGTGGATGGTGTCGCCGTCGACGACCCGCGACACCGTCCCCGCCAGCCCACCCGGCGGGGGTTCGCCCGCGGATCCGGGCGCGTCCCCGTCGGCACAGCCCGCGGTGGCGAGCGCGGCCGCGATCAGCGCCGCCCCGACGCCCGGCCGGACACCCGTCACTCCTCGCGCGCCCAGGGGGCCAGATCCGACGGCAGCATCCCGGGCGGGCCCAGGATCTCGATCGACCACTCGGCAGCCAGCCGGGCGAAGCCCTCGGCGTCGGTGAGGGCGCTGGGCTCGTCCCACAGCCGCAGGGCCTCGGTCGGCTCAGACCACGCCTCGATGAAGCGGACGATGTGCCCGGGCGTCGAGGTGGTGAACCAGCGCGTCGGGCCGGACCCGGTCAGCCGGTA
This sequence comes from Thermoleophilia bacterium, assembly GCA_046569985.1. Classification (GTDB taxonomy): domain Bacteria; phylum Actinomycetota; class Thermoleophilia; order Miltoncostaeales; family Miltoncostaeaceae; genus JAVJSF01. The sequence goes on from JBKHVQ010000196.1 coordinate 777, forward strand.
GGCGTGAGCCACCCCGCGCGGGGCGACGAACGAGGAGCCCTCGCCGAGCACAAGCGGGCCGTCCTGCCCGATCCACAGCGTGACCTCCCCCTCGACCACGTGGAAGCCCTCGTCGTCGGCGTGGTGCACGTGCAGCGGGCTCTGGAAACCCGGCCTGCCGACCATCTCCGCGACGCCGAACATCCCCGCCCCCTCATCGGGATGGATACGGATATGGACGAGGTTGTCGATGAAACGCAGCGCGCCGGACATCCGCGGACCCCCTTCGTGACGACATGTCGGGAGACGCCGGATCGGGCTCCCACCAACACGGTACCCCGTCAGGCGCGCGTGAATCAGTACCGCTCGCAGCCGCGCCCGTTTCCGTCCGAATCGAAATTGTGCGGGTCGGCGCCCACCACCGTCACCGGCCGGCCAACATCCGCGCAGTCGACATCCGGCGGGTACGGAGGGACGCAGGCGCCCGTGTAGTTGGGATCGCAGCGCCCGTCCGATGGCGCGTCCCGGGGAGCGGGGGCGGGGGCGGGCGCGCCCGCCCGCGTGAGCCCGCGGCATGGCGGCCCCCACAGTCCGCGCCCGGCGGCCCGCGCCACGCGCTCGGAGCTTCGGAACGCGTGCACGTGACGGAACGGGACGCCCCCGTAGACGTGGACCCGCGCCGCGCCGGAGGCGACAAGCGCCCTGTTCACCGACGCGGCACCGGTGCGGCCCCCCGTGTAGACGTGGGCCAGCAGGCGCCCGTAGCGGTCACGGACATCCTGGGAGGGATCGGCCTCCAGCCGCACGCGCGCACCCGCCGGCATGAGCGCGCGTGCGCGCGCGGTCGCCTCGGGGCCCCAGCACTCCACCGGCCGCGACGGGTGACGCGTCTCGGGCGTGTCGATCCCGATCAGACGCACCACCGTGTCGAAACCGCGCACGCGCACCCGCACCGTGTCGCCGTCCACCACCCGTGCGACGGTCCCCCTCAGCACGACCGCCGGCTCGACGGCGGCCTGCGGCGGGCGGTCGCCACGGGCCGCCGGGGCGGTCGGTGCGGCGACGGTTCCCCCCGGTTCCGGAGCGGAACGCCCGACAGGTGACGGGGACCCGCCGCATCCGGCGAGCAGGAGCAGCGCGATCAGGCCGGCGACGGCGGCGGCGGCGCTGCGCACCGGGGACATGAACGAGGGACGCGGGCGCACCCCCTGACGGTAGCGCCCGCCCCGGAGGGACCGGCCCTACGCCGGGCGCCCGAGCGCGGCGCGCAGCGCGGGCTCGAGCTCCGGGTAGGCGAACGTGAAGCCACGCTCGCGCAGCACCCCGGGCACGGCGCGCTGACCGTCGAGCAGCAGCGTCGACATCTCCCCCATGCCCAGACGCAACGGGAACGCCGGGGTCGGCATGAACGACGGCCGCCCGAGCACCCGGCCCAGAGCGTCCATGAACTCGCGCTGGCGTGCCGGCCGCGGCGCGGTGGCGTTCACCGGCCCGCTCATGTCGGGGTCGTCGAGCGCCCGCATGAGCACCGCGACCTCGTCATCGATGTGGATCCACGGCATCCACTGCTCCCCACCGCCCACCGGACCGCCGATCATGAGACGCGACAGCATCGCGAGACGCGGCAGGATGCCGTCGTCCCCGTCGAGGACGAGGCCGGTGCGCACCAGCACGACGCGCGCCCCGCGTTGCACGGCGGGGTCCGCCGCGCGCTCCCATGCGACGCCGACCTGCGCGAGGAAATCGTCGCCCGGCGGGGTGGCCTCGTCGATCTCGGCGTCGCCGTGCCGCGTGCCGTAGTAGCCGACGGCGCTGGAGTTCACCAGAACGGAGGGGGCGCCGCCGCCGCCGATGCGCTCGGCGAGCAGACGAGTGGCGGTGACCCGGCTGTCGCGGATCTGCCGCTTGCGCGCCGCAGTCCAGCGGCCGGACGCGATCGGCGAGCCCGCCATGTTCACCACGGCCTCGACGCCGTCGATCACCTCCGGCGGCGGCGGCCCGTCCGCGGGATTCCAGGCCACATCGCGCGCGCCCTCGATGTGCGCGCTGCCGCGCCGCGAGACCGCGAGCACCGTATCGCCCCGTGCGACCAGCGCACGCGACAGGGCGCGGCCGATGAGGCCGGTGGCCCCCACCACAGCGATCGTGCGTGCCATCAGTCCTCCGTCGAATCGGGCTGTGCGGGCTCACCGTGGCCGTACGGACGGTCGACCCCGGGGTGAGCCGCGAGGATCGCGTCGACGGCGGCCTCCTCGTCGGCCGACAGGGGACGCCCGGCCAGCGCCGCGTTGGCGCGGGCCTGCTCGGCGTTGCGCCCCCCGATGATCGCGCTGGTCACCTCCGGCCGGCGCAGCACCCACGCCACGGCCAGCTCGGCGATCCCACCCGGGCGCCCGCCCTGCTCGGCCACCGCGGCCAGTTCCCTCACGGCGGCGACGCGCTCCGGGTAGACCTCGTCGGTGAAGAACTCGCTGGAGGCCCGCCAGTCGTTCTCCGGGAAGGTCGTCGCGGCATCCATGCGGCCGGTGAACAGCCCGTGCGCCAGGGGGCCGTAGGCGATCACGCCGACCTCGTTCTCCGCGCACCAGGGCAACTCGGCCAGCTCCACCTGGCGCCGCATCATGTGGTAGCCGGGCTGGTAGCTGTCGAAGCGCGCCGCGGCGGCGGCGGCCTCGAGGTCGGCGCGCGTGTAGTTCGACACGCCGATCGCGCGCACCAGGCCCCGGCGCTGCAGATCGAGCATCGCCTCCATGGTCTCCTGCGCGGGCACGCCGGCCACGGGCCAATGCACCTGGTACAGGTCGATGTGGTCCAGGCCGAGCGCCGTGAGGCTGCGCTCACACGCCATGCGCAGGTACTCACCGCGCGCGTCGCGCCAGATCCGCAGCCCGTCCGGGCCGACCTCCCAGGCGACCCCGCCCTTGGTCGCGACCAGCACCTCGTCGCCGCGTTCGCGCACGACCTCGCCGACGATGCGCTCGGCGCGGCCCTGGCCGTAGATGTCGGCGGTGTCGATCCAGTTGACACCGGCGTCGAGGGCGGCGTGGACGGCCGCCTTCGAGTCGGCGTCGTCGGCGCCGCCCCAGCGGCCGCCGAAGACCCACGTCCCGAGGCCGACCACCGAGAGCTCGATGCCGGATCGTCCCAGTTGGCGCCGTTCCATCATCGGGTGCTCCTCGCGCTCGTCAGGCGGGGGTGAGAGCGAGCATCAGCCCGCCGTCATCGTCGTATGCGGGGAAGATGTCGCAGGTCGCCGCGACCGGGGCCGCCGCCCCCTTCGGCCGGAAAGTGCACGGCACCCCGAGCTTACGCACTCCCCACTCGAGGCTGACGGCGATCGGGTCCTCGCCGGCGAACTCCAGCCCGAGGCCCTCGGCCACCTCGCGGCCGATGAGGTCGGGCTCCTGATAGCCGGTCGCCGCGAACGCGCCGTGGCCGGCCACGAGCACTCGCCGTTCGGCGTCCGTGACGATCAGCGCGCAGCGCGGCCCGGCGTAGAAGTCGTCCAGCATCTCGAACGCGAAGCCGAAGCCGCAGCGACCGCAGCCGCGGGGCTGGTGGCGCACGCGGCGGTCGCTCGCGGTCTCGCGGAAGGCGCAGCGGGGGCACACGAAGACCGGCACCCGCCCATCGTAATGAACGCCGCCGCGGCGCGACCCGGCATTAGCGGTGCGCCCCCGCCTAGATGGATCTCGCCCCCGGCGCCCTCTGGCGATTCCGCGGAAACGGCCGATACGGGGGATGCAAAAGCCCACGGATGGGGACCATGCCGGCGAATCTGTCGATCAGCGGAGCGAAGTTGTGGGTGCTGGGGGTGGCCGCGGCCGGCGCCGTCGCACTCGGAGGGGGCTCCATGACCGCAGCCGGAGCCGTCACGCCGGAGCTCGAGGCCCGCCTGGCCGCCACCCCCGCGGGAGCCGAGCTCAACGTGATCGCCCTCATGGAGGAGCAGGTCGACGGCGACCGGTTCGACGACCGCCCCGCGGCGCTCCTGCGGGCACTGCGCGCCACCGCCGCCCGCACACAGGACGATGTGGCCGGTGAGGTGTCCGGTGATGTGCGGAGCTTCTGGCTGGTCAACGCCATCGCGTTCTCCGGGACGCCCGCCGAGGTGCGCGAGGTCGCCGCCCACCCGTCGGTGGCCGACGTCGACCTGGACCCCGTCGTGCGCGTCACCGACGACGCGGTGACGACGGCGACGCCGTTCGCGACCGCCCCCGAGGGCAACTGGGGCCTCGCCGCCATCAGTACCCAGACCGCCTGGCGCCAGTTCGGGCTGCGCGGGGAGGGGGTGCGGGTCGGCAGCATCGACACGGGCATCGCCCCGGGACACGCCGACCTCGCGGGCAAGGTCGTGGCGTGGCGCGACTTCGTCAACGGCGCCCCGAACCCCTACGACGACAACGGGCACGGCACCCACACGGCCGGCACCATCGCAGGCGGCAGCGCCGGGGGCGGGCCCATCGGCGTCGCGCCCGGCGCCCGGCTCGTGGTCGCGAAGGCGATGGGGGCGAACGGAGCGGGCCCGGGATCGGCGCTGCTCGCCGCCGCCGAGTGGATGACCGACCCCGACGGGAACCCGGGCACCGCCGACCACCCGTCCGTGGTGAACAACTCGTGGTCGTCGAGTTCCGCCAACGACACCTGGTTCCGGCCGATGGTGAGGCGCTGGCGCGACCTCGGCATCGTCCCGGTCTTCTCGGCCGGGAACACCGGCCCGGGCGCGCAGACCATCGGCAGCCCCGCCGGCTATCCCGAGGTGGTGGCCGTCGGGGCGATCGACCGCGCCAACGCGACCGCGTCGTTCTCGTCGCGCGGACCGGTGGTGTGGCAGAACCTCGACGGCCAGGGGCCCGCGGCCGGCACCACGATCACCAAGCCCGATGTCGCCGCCCCCGGCATCAACATCGTGTCGAGCGTCGGCAACGGCTACCTGTCGTACTCGGGCACCTCCATGGCGTCCCCGCACGTTGCGGGACTCGTGGCCCTCCTGCGCCAGGCGAACCCGGGACTCAGCCCCGACCAGATCGCCGACATCCTGCGCGGCACCGCCGCCGACCTCGGGGCCGCGGGCCCCGACTTCCAGACCGGCGCCGGGCGCGTCGACGCGAACCGCGCCGTCGCGGCGGCACTCGGCGCCGCGCCGGCGCCGACCCCCCCGGGATCCTCCGCGCCCGGCGACTCCGGCGCCGCCCCCGGCACCACCGGGGTGACCTTCGCCCAGACGCCGGGCGACCTCACCTCCGCGCGCGTCCTGCGCTACCGGGTCCGCTTCACCGGCGGCGCCGAGCTCGTGCGCACCCGCGTCGACGGGGGGCCGTGGAGCGCCGCGGGCCACGACGACGAGATCACGCTGCGGCTGCCGCAGGGCCGCCACGTCGTCGAGGCCCAGGGTCTCGACTTCGAGGGGAACAGCGGCACCGCGCCGGCCCGCCACGTGGTCACCGTGGACCACACGCCCCCCTGGCTGCGGGTGACCTGGCGACGCACCGGCCGCGCCCTGGTGTTCACCGCGCGCACGACGGACGCGAACGGGGTGCGACCGGGATCGGTCCGCTGGCACTTCGGCTTCGGTGATGTCGCGACGGGCGCCCGCGTGACCCGGCGGTTCGCCGACGACGCCCGCCGCCGGATCGTGGTCACCGCCTCCGACGCGGCGGGCAACACACGGCGCGCGCGCGCCGCCGTCCGCCCGCGCCCCGCGTCCGCGCCGGTCAGCGGCATGAAGGTCCGCAGCGCGGTTCGCCACGGCCGGGGACGCATCGTCGTCTCGGGTCTCAGCCGCCGCGCCTCGCGCATGTCGGTTCGACTCCGCACCACCCGCGTCCTTCGCCAGGCCGAGCGCGCTTCCGGCGCGGCCCCCGGCGCCGGAGGCCTGGTGACCGGCCCGACGGTGGCGCGTGCGTCGGCGGCTCGCAGCCGCGGCCCGTTCGCCGTCGGCGTGCCGGTGCGCCGCCTGCGGCCGGGCACCTACCGGGTCGAGCTGGCGGTCGGCGCGACCCGGAGCATCCGCACGATCCGTATCAGGTGATGTCCCGCCGTCGCGGTAACATGCCGCGCTCATGTCGATCTTCGAGGCCATCGTCCTGGGGCTCGCCCAGGGACTCACCGAGTTCCTGCCGATCTCCAGCAGCGGCCACCTGCGCTTCGTCCCCGCGTTCTTCGGCTGGGAGGATCCCGGGGCCTACTTCACCGCCACCGTCCAGCTCGGGACCATGGCGGCCGTGGTCATCTACTTCTGGCACGACCTCTGGCGGATCGCGCGCACATGGATCGCCAGCCTGAGCCGGCGCGAGCGGCGCGATGAGCTCGATGCCCGCATGGGGTGGTACCTGATCATCGCCACCATCCCCATCGGCGTCTTCGGTCTGGCCTTCAAGGACCAGATCGAAGACGGGGCGCGGAACCTCTATCTGATCGGCATCGTCCTGATCGTGCTCGGACTCATCCTGGCGGTGGCCGACCACGTCGCCAGGCGTGTGCGCGAGGTGGAGCAGGTGAACCGCACCGACGCGATCTGGGTGGGGTTCGCGCAGGCGCTCGCGCTGATCCCCGGCACCTCGCGATCGGGGGCCACCATCACCGCCGGCCTCTTCCTCGGCCTCACGCGCACCGCCGCCGCGCGGTTCTCGTTCCTGATGTCCGTGCCCGCCGTGGTCCTGAGCGGCCTCTACGGTCTCACCGAGGTGGTCGGCGCCGAGGATTCGGACCTCACGGGCCTGGCCATCGCCACCATCGTCGCATTCGTCTCCGGCTACGCCTCGATCGCCTTCCTGCTGAGGTGGCTCACCTCCCACTCGATGATGATCTTCGTCGTCTACCGGGTGGTCGTCGGGGCGCTGATCATCGCGCTCGCCGCCGGCGGCGCCATCAGCTGAGCGGGGTCGCGGCGGCGCGAGCGGCGCACGTCAGCCGGTAGCCTTGCCGACATCAGCGACGAGCCCGCCGCCAACCGCATGAACCCCGACCCGCGCCAGCCCTGGTCGCGTTCCGAGCGCGCGCTGGCCCGCCGGTTCGCGCGCCCCCTTCAGGCATTCCTGCGCCTGGAGGCCTCCAGCGGCCTGGTGCTCCTGGCGGCCACGGTCGTGGCGCTGGTGTGGGCGAACCTGGCGAGCGACAGCTACACCGAGCTGTGGGAGACCGCGGTGACGTTCTCGGTGGGCGACTGGAGCATCGAGGAGTCGCTGCTCCACGTCGTCAACGACGGGCTGATGACCATCTTCTTCCTGGTGATTGGCCTCGAGGTGAAGCGCGAGCTCACCGTGGGGGAACTGCGGACGCGCCGCGCGGCGATGATGCCGCTCGCCGCGGCGGCGGGCGGGATGCTCCTGCCCGCGGTGATCTACCTCGCCGTCACCGCGGGGGGCGTCGGCAGCGAGGGCTGGGGGGTCCCCATCGCGACCGACGTGGCCTTCGCCCTGGGCGCGCTCGCCGCACTCGGGTCGCGCGTGCCGCCTGCGCTGCTCGCCTTCCTGCTCGGGGTCGCGGTGATCGACGACATCGGCGCCATCCTGGTGATCGCGGTCGCCTACTCGAGCGACCTCAACCTCATGTGGCTGGCCGGCGCGGTCGCCGGCCTCGGCGCGATCGCGCTGCTCAACCGCGTCGGGGTGCGCTACATGGGCGTCTACATCGTCCTGGGCGCGGCGGTGTGGTTCGCCACCTTCGAGTCGGGGGTGCATGCGACCATCGCCGGGGTGGCCCTCGGCCTGATGACCCCGGCGCGCCCGTTCCAGCCGCACGATGCCGTCCGGTCGGCCGCGGCGCGCGCAGCCGACGTGCCCGAGGTGCGCTGGGGCCGACTCGCGTGGCTGGCGCGGGAGGCACAGCCGCCGCTCGACCGGGTGGAGCACGCGCTGCACCCATGGTCGAGCTTCGTGGTGCTCCCGATCTTCGCCCTGGCGAACGCCGGCATCGTGCTCAGCGCGTCCGCCATCGAGGCGGCCACCGAGACGAGCGTCGCCCTGGGCATCATCCTCGGCCTGGTGGCCGGCAAGACGCTCGGCCTCACCCTGGGGGCTTGGCTCGCGGTGCGGCTGGGCCTCGGCGTGATGCCGCGCGGTGTCGGCTGGCTGCACATGGTCGCCGTCTCGGCCATCGCCGGGATCGGGTTCACGGTGTCGCTCTTCATCACCGATCTGGCCTTCACCGACGCCGATCTCGTCGCCGCCGCGAAGATCGGCGTGCTCTGCGGCTCGACCATCGCCCTGGTCGTGGGGGTGGTCCTCATGCTGATGGCGGGGCGGCGGGATGCCGGCGGGAGGGCCTCGGCGCTGTAACGCGGCCTCGCCGCGCACACGGATCGGTGCTATCACCGGTTGCGCGGATCGCCCCACCCCGCGAGGAGGATCCCCATGTTCACGATCACCGACACCGCCGTCGGCGTGCTGCGTGAGGTGCTCGCCCGGACGGACCGTCCGGCGGGGACCGGCCTGCGCCTGATGGTCAACGACGAGACGCCCGGCGAACCCGGCTTCCAGCTGACGCTGGTCGACCTGCCGACCCCGGGCGACCAGGTGGCCGCCGCCGATCCGCTGGTGTTCGTGGCGCCGGCGGCGGTCGGGGCCCTGCGCGATCAGGTCCTCGACGCCGACGGGCCCGGCGACCCGATGAGCCTGCGCGTCATCCCCCGGGCCGCGTGAGCGGCGCC
>JBKHVQ010000197.1:0-3619 GCA_046569985.1 Thermoleophilia bacterium
ACGAACGCCCGCACCCGCCGGCCGGGGCGCAGGTCGCAGATGACATAGCCGGTCGTCTGGCCGGGGCCGTGCCAGGTCATCTGCCCGCCCCGGTCGCTCTGGATGAACACGCCGCCCGCCGCCGCGAGCCGCGCATCGGTCATGTTCAGGTCCGCCCGCGTGCCGTGCCGGCCGGTGGTGAAGGTGGGCGGGTGCTCCAGCAGCCAGACGACATCCGGGATCTCGCCGGCCGCGCGCGCCTCGACCATCCGCCGCTGGATCTCCCAGGCCTCGGCGTACCGGATGCGCCCGGTGCGCACCAGCAGGGCCGGTCGGCGCCCGCTCATTCGGCGCCGGGGGCGCGGCCTCCGGGAAGCGCCAGGTGGCGCTCCACCACGGTCACATCCCGCCAGCGCTCACCCTGGCGCCCATGCGCGAGGTGCGTGCCCACCACGCGGAACCCGGCCGCACTCGCCAGCGCCAGCCCCGGGGTGTTGTCGGACAGGATCATCCCCACCAGCTTCCAGTAACCGAACGAGGGTGCCTCGGCGATGAGCGCGTCCAGCATGCGCCCGCCGATGCCGCGCCCGCCGTGGCCGTGCGCGACATACGCCGTGTACTCGCCGACACCGTCGTACCAGGGGCGGTGCGAGAACGGCGCGAGCGCCGACCACGCCACCACCTCACCCTCGACGATCCCGCACCACACCGGCGCGCGTTCGGGTCGCGCGGCCAGCCACGCGCGCCGCTCCCGGGCGTCGTGCGGTCCGGTCGCGAAGGTGGCGATGCCGTCGGCGATGCCCTCGTCGTAGATACGGCCGATGGCCGCCGCGTCCCCCGGCGCCGCCCGGCGGATGGTCAGGTCGCTCACGCGCAGGAACTCACGGCCGGGGGGCGACCCCGACATCGTCGGGGCGGTCGGCGAGCGTGAAGGTGAGGGTCACGCGCCGGCCGTCGCGCAGCACCGTCATCACCAGCGGGTCGCCGACGGCACGCGAGGAGACCGCGCGGCTCACGTCGGCCATGTCCGTGACCGGACGCCCCTGCACCTCCACGATCAGGTCGCCCCCCCGCGGCACGTCGGCCTCCAGCGGGGTCGTGGCGGCCCTCAGGCCCGCCGCCTTGGCGGGCCCGCGCCCGTCGACCTCCACCACCGCCACCCCGCGCACCCGCGGCTGGTCGAGCGCCTCGGCCATCGCCGGCGTGATCGTGCGCCCGGTCACGCCCACCCAGGCATGCTCGGGCTCGCCGGTGCGGACGATGGCGTTGACGATCGGCCGCAGCGTGTCAACGGGCACCGCGAAGCCGATGCCGTCGTTGCCGCCGCTGCCGGTGGCGATCTGGGTGTTGATGCCGATCACGCGCCCGGCGTCGTCCAGCAGCGGGCCACCCGAGTTGCCCTGGTTGATGGCCGCGTCGGTCTGGATCACGTTCTGGATCTCGAAGTCGTTCGGCGCGCGGATGATGCGCTTGAGCGCCGACACGATGCCGGTGGTCGCGGTGCGCTCAAGGCCGAACGGGTTGCCGATCGCGATCACCGGATCGCCCACCACCAGCGGCAGGCTGCTCCCCAGGGGCAGCGGCTCGACGCCGTCCGGCAGGTCCTCGACGCGCAGCACCGCGAGATCGGTGCTCTCATCGCGCCCCAGCACACGGGCCTCGGTCTCGGTGCCGTCCTCGAAGGTCGCCGTCACCGTGTCGGCATCTTCCACCACGTGCGAGTTGCTGAGCAGCAGCCCGTCGTCGTCGATGACGAAGCCCGACCCGAGGCGCCCGTCGGCCTCGCGGCCGTCCTCGCCCACGGTGATCTTCACCACGGCCGGCGAGCTGCGGGCGACGACGGCCTGCACGCTCGGCGCGCCCGTCGCCGAGCCGCCGTCGGAGCTCGCCGCGGGCGGTGCCGGGGTGGCCAGCGGCGCCGTGGTCGCCGGCAGCGTGTCGCGCACGACCACGGTCGTCGCGTCGCCGCCGAGGTTGCCGGTGACCGCCGCGCCCCCCAGGGCCATCGCGCCGCCGACGAGGCCCGCGAGCACCACGGCGACAACGCCCGCGCGCCCCGCCCCGCGCGGTGCCGGCCCGGCGCCCGTCGGCCGACCCTCCGGCGCCGGGGCTCCGCCCCCGTCGCCGGAGGGTCCCGGATAGGGGCTGTCGTGTGGGGGTCCCTGACGAGGCACTGCATCTCAGGGTAGCGGGCCGCGGTCGCGGCGCGACCTGCTCGGCGGCCGGGCCGTCTACCATCGGTGGCAATCGCCCCCGGGAGGTTGGATCAGTGTCCGATCGGATCCTCGTCGTCGAAGACGAGCAGTCCATCCGCACCATCATCGAGTACGCGCTGCGCGACGCCGGGTTCAACGTGCTCATCGCGGCGCGCGGCGACGAGGCCATCGAGGTGTTCGGCCGCGAGGCGATCGACCTGGTGATCCTCGACATCATGCTGCCCGGGCTCGACGGGCTCGAGGTGTGCAAGCGCATCCGGGCCACCCACTCGACGCCGATCATCATGCTGTCGGCCCGCGGGGAGGAACTCGACAAGGTGCTGGGCCTGGAACTCGGCGCCGACGACTACGTCACCAAGCCGTTCTCCCCGCGCGAGCTGGTCTCACGGGTCAAGGCGAACCTGCGCCGGGCGCGCGTGGAGCCCGACCGCAGCGCCCCGTTGCGCATCGGCGACCTCGAGATCGACGCGACGGCCCGCACGGTGGTCCGCGGGGGGCGCGAGCTGGCGCTCACGTTCTCCGAGTTCGAGATCCTCCACAAGCTCGCGTCCACGCCCCGCCGCGTCTTCACGCGCGAGGAGCTGATGAACCACCTGTGGGACGGCAACTTCTTCGGCGACCTGCGCAGCGTGGACGTGCACGTGCGCCACCTGCGCCAGAAGATCGAGGACGATCCCTCCAACCCCGTCCTGATCCGCACGGTGCGCGGGGTCGGGTACGCGTTCGGCTCCGACGAATCGGCCGCATGAGCGTGGGCGGGACCACGGCCGCGGCGAGATGACCCCCCCGCGCCGCCCGACGAGGGCCCGCACCCTCGGCCTGCAGGGCTGGCTGGTCGGGGCCTTCCTGCTGGTCGGCATCGCGGCCAGCCTCGCCGTCCTGCTGGTGCTGCTGCCGACCCTCGAGTCGAATGTCCGCCAGGACCGGGCGAAACTCGAATCGGAGCGGCTCGCGGCGACGATCCGGTCGGTCCTCGCCGGGCAGAGCCTGGTCGAGCCGCTCAGCCCCGAGGAGTTGCGCCTCGTGGCCCAGGACCTCAACGACGCCACCAACGCCGACATCCGCATCACCTACCGGCCCGGCGTCGCCCTGCTGCGCAGCGAGACCACCGTGCAGGTCCCGGGCGGCGAAGAGGCCACCGAGCGCCTCGACGAGGCCGCCCGGCAGGCGCGCGGCTACTCCGACGACGGACGCCTCGCCGCGCCGTATGTGCGCGGCACGATCCAGCCGCGCAACGGGGAGCTGCTGGTGCGCGGCGCCCAGGAACTCTCGGGCGTCAGCCCGGAGCTGGCGATCGTCCGCCAACGGGTGATCGTGGCGATGGCCGTCGTGCTCGCGCTCGCCTCCCTCGCCGGGGTGCTCCTCGCGCGGCTGATCGGCGGGCGCCTGCGCCGTCTGGCCAACACGGCGGCGACCCTCTCGGG
>JBKHVQ010000198.1:0-3769 GCA_046569985.1 Thermoleophilia bacterium
AGGGGCTCGTCGTGCGGGCCATCGGCGGTGCGCGTTCTCATCGCGCGGATGGTAGAGCACGCGGTTGCACCGGGGTTACCGCGCTCGGTGGACCGCGCGCCGGGTGGACTATCCTCGTCCGCGGACCGGCCCGCCGCACGCCCGGCCATGATCAGCCCAACCAAGGTCCCACCCGTGAATCAGAACGGCATCCCGCTCGCCCTCTCCTACGACGACGTCCTGCTGGCGCCCAGCCGCAGTGACGTGCGCTCACGGGCCGACATCGACGTGTCGACGCGCTTCACGCGGGACCTTCGCCTGACGGTGCCGGTGATCTCCGCGAACATGGACACCGTCACCGAGGCCGAGATGGCCATCGCGATGGCCCGGATCGGGGGGATCGGCATCGTCCACCGCTTCCTCACGGTGGACGACCAGGTGGCGCAGGTGCGCCGCGTCAAGCGCGCCGAGGCGCTCGTGATCGCCGACCCCCGCACCGTCCGGCCGGCGACCCCACTGCAGGAGGCCCGGCGGGCGATGCGCGACGACGGCGTCTCCGGCCTGGTGGTCGTCGACCAGGACGGCCGCGTCGCGGGCATCCTCACGGCGCGCGACATGCTTGTGCCCACCGGGCCCGGGGCGCGCGTGAGCGACGTCATGACCCCGCGCGAGCGCCTGGTGACCGGCACCCCCGACACCACGGCCGAGGAAGCCGCGCACCTCCTCACCGCGGCCCGCATCGAGAAGCTCCCGCTGGTCGACGCCGACGGGCGCCTGACGGGGCTCATCACGCTGCGCGACATGATCCAGCGGGCCGAGCGGCCCGGCGCCACGAAGGACGACGCCGGGCGCCTGGCGGTGGGCGCCGCGATCGGCGTCCGCGGCGACTTCATCGAGCGCGCCCAGGCGCTCGTCGAGACGGGCGCCGACGCGCTCGTCCTCGACATCGCCCACGGCCACGCCGACCACGCGCTGCGCGCGCTGCGCCGGGTGCGTGACGCGCTCCCCTCGGGCGCGCGGATCGTCGCCGGCAACGTCGCCACGCCCGAGGGGGCCCGCGACCTGATCGACGCGGGCGCCGACGCCATCAAGGTCGGGGTCGGGCCGGGTTCGGTCTGCACGACCCGGGTCGTCGCCGGGGTCGGCGTGCCCCAGCTCTCGGCGGTGATGGACTGCGCCGCGGTCTGCGCCGAGGCGGACATCCCGCTGATCGCCGACGGCGGCATCCGCGCCGGTGGCGATGTCGCGAAGGCGATCGCCGCGGGCGCCGAGACGGTGATGGTCGGGAACCTGCTCGCCGGGACGCCGGAGAGCCCCGGCGTCGTCGTCACGCGCGGCGGGCGCAGGGTGAAGGTCTTCCGCGGCATGGCCTCGGCCGGCGCCGCCGCCGCGCGCCGGGCCGCCGAGAACGACCTCGACGAGGAGGAAGAGGAGTTCACCCCCGTCGTCGCGGAGGGGGTGGAGGCCGTCGTGCCGCTGCGCGACCCGGCCCCGGCGATCATCCACGACCTTGTGGGCGGCCTGCGCTCCGGGATGAGCTACTCCAACGCCCACACGATCCCCGAGATGCACCGCGTCGCGCGATTCGTGCGGATCACGCCGGGCGGGTTGCGTGAGAGCCATCCGCACGATGTCGACTACTGAGCTCACCCTCGCCCGGGCGGCCGGGTAGCCGGAGCCGGCCGGGGGGCGCATGCCGCGACGGCCGGTTGTCTAGTGTCCCCGTGCCAGCGCGTGAACCTCGACACCAGGGAGCCCCGTGACAACCCGACTCGCCGACCCGGACCTCTGCGTCACGACCGTACGCACCCTCGCGATCGACGCGGTCCAGGCGGCCAACAGCGGCCATCCGGGCGCGCCGATGGGTCTCGCCCCGGTGGCATGGAACCTGTTCACCCGCCACCTCCGGCATTCGCCCGCCAACCCGGGATGGCACGGGCGCGACCGCTTCGTGCTGTCGGCCGGGCACGCGTCGGCCCTGCTCTACAGCCTGCTGCACCTCACCGGCTACGGCCTGACGATGCAGGATTTGCGCAACTTCCGCCGGCTCGGCTCGCCCACGCCGGGGCACCCCGAGCGCGGCGACACCCCGGGCGTGGAGATCACCACCGGCCCCCTCGGCCAGGGCTTCGCCAACGCGGTCGGCTTCGCCCTCGCCGAGGCGATGCTCGGTGCCCGCTACAACCGTCCGGGCCACATCGTCTTCGGCCACCGCACCTGGTTCATCTGCTCTGACGGCGACCTCATGGAGGGCATCTCCCACGAGGCCGCCTCCATCGCCGGTTTCCTCGGCCTCGAACGGCTGATCGGCATCTGGGACGACAACCGGATCAGCCTCGACGGGCCCACCGACATGGCGTTCCGCGAAGACATCCCCGCCCGTTTCGCGGCCTGCGGCTGGCGCGTGATGCACATCGAGGACGGCAACGACCTCGAGGAGATCGACCGGGTCCTCACCCTGGCATCGGTGCCCGAGGGGCGCCCGACCTTGATCGCGTGCCGCACCAGCATCGGCTACGGGTCACCCAATAAGCAGGACACCTCCGGCGCGCACGGCGCGCCGTTGGGCGCCGACGAGGTGAAGGCGACCAAGCGCTTCTACGGCTGGCCCGAGGACTCCGAGTTCCTGGTGCCGCCTGAGGTCGACGCCTGGCGCGCCCATATGGCGGCCCGTGGCCTGGAGGCCGAGGCGGCCTGGCGTGACTCCATCGAGGCGCATCTCGCGGCCTTCCCGGCCGAGGGCGCCGAGCTGGCCCGGGTGCTGGCGGGCGACCTCCCCGACGGCTGGGAGGGCGCGATCCCGGCCGCCGAGCCCGGGTCGTCCCCCGCCACGCGCGTGTCGGGCGGCGCGGTGCTCAACGCCTTGGCGCAGGTGCTGCCCGAACTGGTCCAGGGCGCGGCCGATCTCGCCAGCTCCACCAACACGACCATCAAGGACGGCGGCGATGTGGCGCCCGGCCGCTATGCGGGCCGCAACATCCACTACGGGGTGCGCGAGCACGCCATGGGCGCCATCACCAACGCCATCGCCGCCCACGGCGGCCTGCGCCCGGTCTGCTCCACGTTCTTCACGTTCTCGGATTACATGAAGAACACGCTCCGCCTGGCCGCGCTCATGCACGTGCCCTCGATCTTCGTGTTCACGCACGACTCGGTCGCGCTGGGCGAGGACGGCCCGACCCACCAGCCCGTCGAGCACCTGGCGGGCCTGCGCGCCATCCCGGGGCTCGTGACGCTGCGCCCGGCCGACGCCGGCGAGGTCGCGGCGGCCTGGAAGGTCGCAATCGCGCGGACCGGCGCGCCGACGGCACTGGTCCTCAGCCGACAGGGCCTCCCGACCCTCGCGGGCCCGGCGGCCGTGGAGCGCGGCGGGTACGTCCTCGCCGACGGCGGCGACTGCATCCTGATCGCCACAGGCGCCGAGGTACACGTGGCGCTGCAGGCACGCGAGGCGCTGTCGGGCGAGGGCATCTCGGCCCGCGTGGTCAGCCTGCCCTCGTGGGAGCTGTTCCGCGCCCAGGATCCCGCCTACCGGGACGAGGTGCTGCCGCCGTCTGTCACCGCCCGCGTCAGCGTGGAGGCCGCCAGCCGCCTCGGCTGGGCTGAGTGGATCGGGCTGGAGGGCACCGCCATCGGCATCGACCGCTTCGGGGTGTCGGCGCCCGGGCCGGAGGCGATGCGCGCGCTCGGCATCACCGCCGAGGCCGTCGCCGACGCGGCGCGCGGGCTGCTGGGTCGCTGACCCGCCGAGGGGGTGCGCGCGGGCGCGCACCCCCTCGGTGACCCGGCC
>JBKHVQ010000199.1:0-2937 GCA_046569985.1 Thermoleophilia bacterium
ATCGGCTCAGGTGGTCCGCTACCTTGCGCGCGAGACGCCCGCGCACGGGTGGTCCGCGCGCATCGTGTCGGGGTCCGTCGGGGCGCCGGGGACGCCGAGCGAGGCCCGCACCTTCTTCGGCCCCGACGCCGACCTGGTGGCCGTGCCGTACGACCGGGCCCTCGACGCCCCCGACCCGCTGCTGGCGTCTCCTCCCATGCATCCCTCCTACGAGGACCGCCCGGGCGCGCCCGACCGCCTGATGGCGGGCCTCGACGACCGCACCGCGGCGCACCTGATCGACGAGTGGACGCGCATCCTCGGCGCCGACGGCGTCCTGGACGACATCGCCGTCGGCCACCTCCACCACCTCACGCCCGCGCACGCCGCGCTGGAGCGCCTGCGGCCCGACCTGCCGGTGGTGACCCACCTGCATGGCACCGAGTTGCTGATGCTCGACGAGGCCGCGCATGGCCGCCCCCCGGCGCACATCGAGGAGTGGCGCGCGCGCATGCGCCGGTGGGTGGCCCGATCGGCGCGCGTGGTCGTCTCGTCCGAGCCTGCACGCGTGGACGCGCAGCGACTGCTCGGCGTCGATCCCGCCCGCATCTCGGTGGTCGCGAACGGGGTGGATGTGAGCCTGTTCGGCGGACCCCGCCCCGAGCCGGCCGACTGCCATGCCCTGCTGCGGCGCTGGCTGCACGACGAGCCGCGCGGATGGTCGCCGGCGATGCCGCGGCCGGGGGGCGTGACCTACTCGGCCGACGAGCTGGCGCCGCTGTGCGCGCCGGACGCGGTCACCGTGGCCTACGTGGGCCGCTTCACGGCGGTGAAACGCGCCGGCCTGCTGGTGCGCGCCCACGCCCGCGCCCGCGCGCGGCTGGGGCATCCGCTGCCGCTGGTGATCGCGGGGGGCGCCGCAGGCGAATGGGAGGGCGAGCACCCCGCCGACGCCGCCGCCCGCTCGCCGTTCGGGCACGAGGTGTTCCTGGCGGGCTGGCGCTCGCACGCCGAGCTGGCCGATCTGCTGCGCTGCGTGGATGTGCTCGCGGTGCCGTCGGTCGCCGAGCGCTTCGGCCAGGTCTACGTCGAGGCGATGGCGGCCCGGGTGCCGCCGATCGCGTGCCGGGCGGCCGCGCCTGCGACCTTCATCGACGACGACCCCGCCTCGCCGCTGCGCTGCGGCTGGCTTGTGACCCCCGACGACGAGGTGTCGCTGGCCGACGCCCTCGTGGAGGCGGCCGCCGACGCGGGCGAGCGGCACCTGCGCGGCGAGAACGGCCGCCGTCTCGCCGTCGACCGCTACTCCTGGTCGAACATCGCCGGCGAGATGGCCGCGCTCTACGGCGCGGTCGCCGCCGGCTGAGGGCGCTGCACCAGGGCGATCGCGGTGAGCAGCGCCCGCCCGCCCGGGATGTCGCCGCCGCAGGCGGTGCGTGGCCGGTTCACCAGGCGACCGTCGACCACCAGCGACGTCGAGCCGCCGCCGTCCAGGTTGATCGCGTGGCGGGCGCCCAGCCCGGCCATCAGCGCTGCCAGCTCGGCGAGCGTCAGCCCCGCCTCGTCGGCGGCCCGCCCCTCGCTGGCCACGGCCACGACGCGCGTCTCGTCCACGCCGATCGCCGCGCGCGGGTGACGGCCCGCGGTGATGTCCGAGTCGAACTGCGCGTGGCCCGCCGCGAAGCCCTCGGGGTCGTCGCCGGTGACGACGACCCGCCCGTCGGCCACGAGCGCCGGGCCGGCCTGCAGCAGGTCACCCACGGGGTCGGCGGGGTGGTCCGCCAGCGGGCCGATGGCGATGCGGTCGCCGTTCACATGCAGGCAGGAGCGCACCGCGGAGAAACGGGCATCGAACGGCACCGTCTCGACGCGCCGGCCGCCGATCCACAGCTCGCCCAGCGACGGGCCCGCGGGGGTGACGAAGAACCCCCCGACCAGGGCGTCTCCCACCCCGGTGCGGGCGCACCAGCTCTCCAGGGGCTCCGGGGCGGGCAGGCGGACGATCGCGGTGGTCAGCGAGGAGCGCGGGTAGATCGCCACGTGAACCGTCGTGGCGGCGCCGTCGGCGTGAGTGACGCGCCGCGCGTCGAGGGTGCGGGCGCATGGGGCCAGGAGGGGCACGCCGTCCCCTTCGGCCGGTCCGGTCCGCGAATCGAGTCCCGTCGACACCGGGCGGGATCATATGCGCGCCCTCGGGCGGATCGGTTGCAGCGGCGTTGCCCTTGCGACGACGGGTGAAACACCGTCGTGGCGCGTCGTCACCGGCGGTCGAGGATGCGTTCCATCTGGTCGATCTCGTCACGCTGCGTCGCGATGATCTCGTCGCACAGCCGGATGATCTCGGGGTCGCTGAGGTCCGACTCCTGGCAGGCCAGGATCGCCCGCGAATGGTGGGGGATCATGGCCTTCAGGAACTGATCGTCGCCGACGCCCGCCTGGCTCCGGCCGAGCCCGAGGGCGAGCGCGAACACGGCCACGAAGCCGGCCATCAGGGCGATGTTGGCGACCCGGTTCGGGTACATCGCCCACATCACCCCGAGCATGATCACGCCCATCGGGGCGACCATGATCAGCGCCATCCAGGCGTTGGCCAGGTTGAGGTAGAAGTGGTCCCACTCGCGGATCATCGACATCGTGAGCACCCACATCACGAGGAAGCTGATCGCGAGGGAGACGCCGAGCTTGGCGTAGGAGTTCATGTCCGCACGTCCCGCATCGCTTGTCCCGAGGCATGTGCATACCCGCCGCGCCGGTTTGCCATGCGGGGACGGCATCCGCGGCCGGTTGGGACGCCGGCCGCGGATGCGGAAGGCGCCCCGCTAGCGCGGCCAGGGGCGCCGGCCGCTCGGGCGGTCCGGCGGCCGCTCGGCGGCGGCCTCCACCTCGATCGGTTCGGGCCGGTCGGGCGCGGGGGTGCCGTGATGGACGTGGCTGCGCCACGCCTCGCGGTCCTCGTCG
>JBKHVQ010000200.1:0-5629 GCA_046569985.1 Thermoleophilia bacterium
CGGAGGGCGGGGACCGCTTCGTGTGCAGCGGCGACCCGGCCGCGTTCCGCGAGACCGGCGGGCGCTTCCTGCAGATGCCGCTCGGCGAGGTCTCGGTGGTCGACCCGGAGGCCGTTCCGGCCGCCCGGCGGCCCTAGGGGACTCCGCTGGCGACCGTCCGGCAGCTGGTCACCCTCACCGCCGACGACGGCCAGGTCCACGATGCCCTGTTCACCATCGACGAGCGCGCCCTGCGGGTACGCCAGCGCGCCACCGGCCGGCGGACGGCCATCGTCCACGTCCACGGCATCATGGGGAACTTCCTCGTGGGGACGCTCCGCTTCTACCCGGCGCCGCTCGCCCGGGCGGGCTTCCCCGTGCTGGTGCTCGAGACCCGCATGGCGAACGTGGGCCAGCTCTTCGGCCAGGCGATCTTCGAGGAGGCGATCCGCGACATCGACGCCGCCGTGCGCTGGCTGCGCTCGGAGGGCTTCGACACGCTGATCATCTCGGGGTATTCGAGCGGGGCGACGCTGGCGACCCGTTACGCCGCCACCCACCACGTGCCCGACCTGCGCGGGCTGGTGTGCCTGGGGAACCCGTGGGGCCTGCCCGAGTCGATGGAGCGCCGCGCGCGCCGGTTCGGCGCCGAGCCCGACTACGACGAGCTCACGGCCACCGTGCTCGACGCCCTCGGCGACACGCCCGACGACCCGGAACTCGACCGCCTGGTGATCGTCGAGAAGAGCCGCGGGCCCTCGACGACGCCGGGCGACAGCGAGGTGTACACCTACCGGACCTGGTGGCACTCGCGGGGCCCGCGGGCCGCCTCGGCGAAGGCGCACATGCAGATCGGCCAGGTGTGGGCGCCGGTCCTCCTGGTGCAGGGCAACGCCGACCAGGTCGTCTCCCACCACGAGGCCTTCGGCCTCGCACGCGTGGCGCGCGAGGCCGGGAACCCGGATGTCGAGGTCGTGACCATCGACGGCGCCGGCCACTCGTTCGAGGGCTGCGAGCTGGCCACCCGCGACGCGGTCATCTCATGGCTGCGGACGAGGGCCTGAGGTGAGCACCCAGTCATGGTTCATCCCGCGTGGCCGCGGGCCGCGCCGCCCGGTCTTCGGCGCCGACGACCGCCGCCTCGAGGTGGATCTGGTCACCTTCACCACCGAGGACAGGCACACCTGGGACGGGATCATCTTCCACCCGCGTCAGGGGGACGAGCGGCGCAGGCGCCTCGCGGTCCTCGTGATCCACGGCTCGGTGGGCAACTACCTCACCGGTGTGCCCCGGCGGGTCTCATTCGGTCTCGCGAACGCCGGTTTCACCGTCTTCTCCGCCAACACGCGCATGGCCAACTACGGGGTGATCTTCGGCGGCGGGCTGATGCACCGCACGCCGCTGGACATCGATGCCGCCCTCGCCGTCCTGCGCCGGCGCGGCTTCACGCGGATCGTGCTGCTGGGCTTCAGCATGGGCGCGACCATGGTCGTGCACCACCACGTCACGCAGCAGCCCTCCGACGTGGTCGGGGTCTGCACGCTCGCGCATCCCGCCTCACTGCCCGACGCGCTTCGCCTGCGCTGGGACTACTTCGGCGCCGAGCCCGGCTACGAGCGCGTCGCCGCGATGGCGCGTGAGCGGCTGGCGCCCGACTTCGAGCGCTCCCCCGACGACCGCATCTTCCTGGTGCGCCGTGGTCGCGGTTTCGGCGAGCGGCCCCTGGACTGCGAGATCTGGACCTACCGCACCTGGTGGTTCTCCCGCGGCCCCGAGGCGACCCATGCCATCTCGCGCCTCCAGGTGGGGCGAATCGACGTGCCGTTCGCGCTGATCCAGGCCGGCGAGGACGAGTTGGTGAAGCAGAGCGAGGGCGCCGAGCTGGAAGCGCTGGCGCGCCAGGGCGGGTGCCCGAGCGTGCTGCGCCACACCATCCCCGGCGCCGACCATGTCTTCACGGGCCTGGACGACGAACTGGTGACCGCCGTGGTCGACTGGCTCGACGCGCGGATGTAGCGGTGGCGACACCCGTCGGCTTCACCCCCGAGCCGGACCGGTCATCCTCCACGCGGCGTCGCCTGGTGCAGCAGCTCGCCCGGCCCGCCCAGCGCTTCATCGCCACCGAGGCGGGCTCCGCCGGCCTGCTCCTCGCCGCGACGATCGTCGCCCTGATCTGGGCGAACTCGGCGCTTTCCTCCAGCTACGAGGAGCTGTGGTCGACCGAGCTGTCGATCCGTCTCGGCGACCACGCGCTCACCGAGGATCTGCGCCACTGGGTCAACGACGGCCTCATGGTGTTCTTCTTCTTCGTCGTCGGCCTGGAGATCCGGCGGGAGATGGCGATGGGGGAGCTGACCAACCGGCGGCACCTGCGCATCCCCGTGCTGGCGGCCATCGCGGGGATCGTGGTGCCCGCGGCGGTCTTCCTGGCGTTCAACCCATCCGGTGAGACCGCCCAGGGCTGGGGTGTCGCCATCTCCACCGACACGGCCTTCGTGCTCGGCGTGCTGGCGGTCGCCGGGTCGGCGGTGCCGACGCAACTGCGCATCTTCGTGCTCACGCTCGCGGTGGTCGACGATCTCGCGGCGCTGGGGATCATCGCGCTGTTCTACTCGGACGACGTGGTGCCCGCGGCCCTGATCGCGGCCGCGGCCTGCGTGGTGCTGATCTTGGCGCTCGGGCGGCTGCGCGTGTGGCGCGGCCCGGCGTACTTCGCGGTCGGCTCCCTCCTGTGGCTGGCGATGGTCGAGTCGGGCGTCCACCCCGCCATCGCGGGCGTCATCCTCGCCTTCTGCGTTCCCGCCTACGCCCCGCGCCGGGAGGAGGTGGAACGCGCGGCAGGGCTCGCCGGCCGTTTCCGCCAGTCGCCCGACCCCGCCCTCGCGCGCTCCGCGAAGCTGAGCTTCGAGCAGGCCGTGTCGCCGAACGAGCGCATGCAGGCGCTGCTTCACCCCTGGACGAGCTATGTGATCGTGCCCGTGTTCGCCCTGGCCAACGCGGGGGTCGTCATCGACGCCGACGCGCTCTCGTCGGCACTGGGCTCGTCTCTCACGGTCGGGATCATCGCGGGGCTCGTCGTCGGCAAGCTGATCGGCGTCGGCCTGTTCACCCTGCTGCTGGCGCGCGCCGGGGTCGGCGAGCTCCCGCGCGGCACCGGCCGTTCCGAGATGCTGGCCGGCGGGGTGCTCACCGGGATCGGCTTCACCGTCTCGCTGTTCATCACCGATCTCGCCTTCGGCGACTCGCCCCTGGCCCAGGACGCGAAGATCGGCGTGCTGCTGGCTTCGACGATCGCCGCCCTCGCCGGCTGGACCGTCCTGCGGGTCAGCTCGGCCCGGGCGCGGGCGACGGGGCGCACCCTCGGCCCGCCTCGCCTGGTGCCGGATGTCGACCCGCGGCGCGACCACATCCGCGGACCGGTCGACGCCCCGCTCACGCTGGTGGAGTTCTCCGACTTCGAGTGCCCGTTCTGCAGCCGGACGACCGGCATGCTCGACGAACTACGCGAGCGCCTCGGGGACGACCTGCGCTATGTCTTCCGCCACCTGCCGCTCACCGATGTTCACGGCAACGCCGAGGCGGCCGCCCGGGCGGCCGAGGCGGCCGCCTCCCAGGGGCGCTTCTGGGAGATGCACGACCGGCTCTTCGCACACCAGGAGGGGCTGGAACCCGGGGATCTCCTGGCCCACGCCGAGGCGCTCGGCCTCGACATCGACCGGTTCAACGACGACATGGCCGATGCCGAGACCGATCGCCGCGTGCGCGAGGATGTCGCCGCGGCCGAGGCCAGCGGGGTGACGGGCACGCCGACGTTCTTCATCGGCGGCCTGCGCCACTCCGGTGTCTACGACGCCGACACGCTGGCGGCCCGGTTGCGGGCCGCCGGCCCGGGGCGGCCCGCGGCGGACCGGGATCGCCCCGCCCGCCCCGCCGGCTGATCAGCGCTCTGTCACGCGGAGACGGCCGGGGCGACGTCCGTGGACACGGCCGACTCGCTCGCATCGCGCCGCATCCGTCGCCACCCCCCGGCCCCTCAGGCGGCCCCCAGGGCATCCACCGTCTCGGTCAGCTGCACGCCCGCCCGGCCGCGCAGGCGCACCGTCGCGCGATCGTCGTAGGGGGTTTCGCTCTCGGTGAGGATCGCCAGGGTCCCGCCGCCGTCGAGCACGATCTGCGGCAGGCGGCTGACCGGCTCCACAAGGAGCGAGGTGCCGACCACCAGCATCACATCGGCGCGCCGGGCGTGTTCGTGGGCGGCCCGGATCCTGTCGGCGGGCAGGGGCTCACCGAACTGGATCACGCCCGTCTTCAGCTGGAAGCCGCAGTCGCACAGCGGCACCCCGTTCCCGGCGGCGTCGGCGCGTGCGATCGTCTCGCGCAGGGTCAGCTCGGACTCGCAGCGCAGGCAGACCCCGCGGTCGAGCGACCCGTGCACCTCGATCACGTTGACGCTGCCGGCGCGCGCGTGCAGGCGGTCGATGTTCTGCGTGATCACGGCCTTCACGAGACCGCGCCGCTCGAGTTCGGCCACCGCGATGTGGGCGGGGTTCGGCTCCACCCCCTCCAACATCTCCACCCGACCCCGGTGGAACCGCCAGAAGAGCTCGGGCCGGCTGAGGAAGGTCGCCAGCGAACCGACCACCGTGGGGTCGTGCTTCTCCCAGATCCCGCCGCGCGAGCGGAAGTCGGGTATGCCGCTCTCCGTGGAGATGCCCGCGCCGCTCAGGACGATCGCGTGTTCAGCGCCGGCGAGCAGTTCGGCGAGGTCCCGGGGCGTGTCGCTCATCGGCGTGAAAACTACCGCCGTCCGGGGTGCGGCGGCGCCGGGGCGGGGTGTTCGGCCGCGGGCATCGGTAGCCTGCGCCCATGAGCGAACTGGAACGCCCCGACGGGCGGGCCCTCGACGAGTTGCGGCCGGTGGAGATCCTGCCGGGCTTCGTCGAGACGGCCGACGGCAGCGCCCTCATCTCGGTGGGCCGCACCCGCGTCATCTGCACCGCCTCCATCGACGAGGCGGTGCCGGCCTGGATGCGCGGCGCCGGCCGCGGCTGGGTCACCGCCGAGTACTCGATGCTCCCGGCCTCCACCGGCCGGCGCAAGGCCCGGGACATCACCCGCGGCAAGCTCGACGGGCGCACCACGGAGATCCAGCGCCTCATCGGGCGCTCGCTGCGCGCGGTGGTCGACATGCGCGCCCTCGGGGAGCGCACCGTCTGGCTCGACTGCGACGTGCTTCAGGCCGACGGGGGCACCCGCTGCGCCGGCATCTGCGGGGCGTGGGTCGCGATGCACCAGGCGCTCACCCGGCTGATGGAGCGCGGCGAGCTCGCCGCGATGCCCCTCACCGACTCGATCGCGGCGGTCAGCGTCGGCATGGTCGACGGGCGCGGGGTCCTCGACCTGCCCTACGCGGAGGATTCCCGGGCCGAGTCGGACATGAACGTGGTGATGACAGGGTCGGGGCGCCTCGTCGAGGTGCAGGCAACCGCCGAGGGCCAGACTTTCTCGCGCGGCGAGCTCGACAGCCTGCTCGACCTCGCCGAGGTGGGCATCGCCCGCCTCACCGAGGCGCAGCGCGCGGCGGCGGGCGCGTGAACATCGTCCTGGCGATCGGCAACCTCGACAAGGTGGGCGAGTTCGAGGCCCTCTG
>JBKHVQ010000201.1:0-2899 GCA_046569985.1 Thermoleophilia bacterium
CGCGGGCGTCGCCCGGCGAGGAGCGGCTGGAGGCGGTCGGCGACGACCTGTACCGGCGCCGCGGGGGCGCCGGGCCGGAGGCGGGTTAGGGCCTACAGGGCGAGGTGCTCCCGCAGGAACGCGGCCACCTTCGGGGCGTTGCGCTCGTTGAACATGTTCAGGCCCGGCACGGAGACCATGCGATCGATGAGCGCGACACCCGCCTCGGTGCTGGTGCACGGGCCGGTGACGACATCGGGGCGCAGGTTGAAGGCGTGCATCAGCCCCCACACCGCGTACGGGTCGGACGCGCAGAGCACGGTGAGGCTGACCCCGGGCAGGAGCACCCGCATCGCGATGTCGCCCTGGTAGGGCTCCAGCGGGGAGGCCCCGGCCTCGATCACGACGATGTCCGGCTCGTGGGCCGCGATCTTCGCGCAGATGAGGCGCAGGGAGGCCTCGTACTCGCCGGCCGGCACCAGCGACGACGGCAGGCCCGCGTCGACGAAGTCGACGATGGCGTGGGCGCCGGCGTTGCGCATCGCCAGGGTGTCGCGGTAACGGCCGACGCCGGTCACCTTCGCGCCGACGACCCGTTTGCCCATCGCCGCCAGCTCGCGGATCATCGCCACGGCCGCGACGGTCTTGCCGGAGTTCATGGAGGTGCCGATGATCAGGATGACCGGCGCCGTGATCTCCCGCGCCGGCGCGGGGGTGACGAAGTCCTTCATGCCGAGCGCCAGCCCGTCGCGAACCGCGTGACCGACGTAGGCGACATCGGCGAGCGGGCGGCTCAGGGTGATCGACGCGGAGGTGCAGACGCCGAGCACCCCGGCCGCGGTGAGGGTCTGCATCCGCAGGTCGTCGCCGACGGCGCCCCAGCGGCCGACGGCCTCGAGGGTGGCGGCGCGGTCGCCGAGGGCGCCGATCAGGCGGTCGCCGGGGTGGATCTCGATGTCGGCGCCGTCGACGCCCTCGACCAGGTACGAGTCGATCGAGCCGGGGAGCATCTCGACGCACACGTAGTCGCCGCGCTCCCAGCTCGCACGCGGGCGCGGCTCGACATCCGGTGGGTGCCGGTCGAAATCGGTGATGCGGGCGAGGCTCCCGAGGACCGTTCGCGGTTCTGTCATCGCTCAGCGCTCCTCGGGAGGGGTCATGAGTAGGGCGGCCAGCAGTGCGGCCCGCTGCGGCATCGCGTCGACCACCACGTGCTCATGGTCGGCGTGGGCGCCGTCCCCCACGGCCCCGAGGCCGTCGAGGGTGGCGGCGAGGGGGCTGGTGAAGTTGCCGTCGGACGCACCGCCGACCTGGGCCTCGCCGATCGGCAGGCCGAGGAGTTCCGCGGCCTCCTGGGCGCGCCGCCACAGGCGCCGGTTGGCCTCGGTGCGTTCCATCGGCGGGCGGCGGAAGCCGCCGGACACCGCCAGGGTGATGCGATCCTGGGTCGGCATCAGGCCCGTGATCGCCCGCTCGATCTCCTCGGCGTCGGCCGCGGTCATCACCCGGGCCTCGATCTGGGCGACGGCGAGCGGCGCCACCACGTTGGGCCGCATCCCCCCGTCGATGGTCCCGACGTTCACGGTGATGCCGCGCTCCACGTCGTTGAGGGAGAACAGCGCCTCGATCTGCCGCGAGAGCTCGTGGATGGCGCTGACCCCCGCCTGCGGGTCGAGGCCCGCGTGGCTCGCCACGCCGCGCACCGTCAGCGTGAAACTGCCGATGCCCTTGCGGGCGGTCTTCAGGTGGCCGTGCGATCCGTAGGCGGGCTCCATCACCAGCACCCGCTCGGCCGGCGCGGCGAGGGCGCGGATGTGCGGCTCGGAGGTGCGGCTGCCGATCTCCTCGTCGGCGTTGATGAGCACCACCGGATCGCACGGCGGCTCCAGGCCGTGCTCCCGGAGGGCGCGCAGCGCGAAGAGCATCTGCACGAGGCCGCCCTTCATGTCGAAGACCCCCGGGCCGTGCAGGCGGCCCTCGCGCACCTCCACCGGCATGTGGTTCACGGTGCCAAGCGGCCACACCGTGTCGAGATGCCCCAGAAGCAACTGGGTCGGCCGCCCACCGCCCGGGGAGGCCCGCGTCGCGCGGAGATGGTCGCAGCCCTCCTCTCCCGGGATCGCCTCCGCGGCGAATCCGAGGGCCTCCAATTCACCGGCGAGGCGTTCGCGGATCTCGCCCTGCGCGCGGCCGTCGCGCGACGGCGACTCCATGCGGGCGAGGCGCATCAGGAGGTCGACCATCTCGTCGCGACGGGTCTCGAACCAGGCGCGCATCTGGGCGGGCCGGAACGGGGATCCCGCCGCCGTGCCTGCCGGTTCGGTCACCGGCGGTTCAATGCGGCATGCCCGCATGGAAGGGGAAGCCCTGGCTCTGCACGATCGACGCGCACCGGCCGGGGCTGACGTAGGCGAGCAGCGGTTCCCGCGCGAGCAGGTCCGCGTCGTCGGTGTCGGGCCCCCGCTGGGATCCCTCGGCGACGGCCGCCGCCACGATCTCCCCGATGATGAGCGAGTTCGTCCCGAATCCGTCGAGCACGCGGTCGACGCGGCATTCGAACCACAGGTAGGCGTCGCGCACGAGAACGCCCTCAACCACCCGTGCCGGGAAGACGGGGATGGCGGCGAGGCTCGGCTTCTCGTCGTCGTCGAGGCGCGGCGCCGCCGCCATACTCGCCTGGACGATCTGGTCGGGACGCGGGAAGCTCACCGTGAACGCGCCCGAGTGCTGGGCGTTGCGCTGTGTCGCGTGGACCGGGGTGCAGACGAAACAGAAGTAGTTGCTGCGCCCCAGCGGCATCGCCATGTGCTTGGGGGCCAGGTCGTGCCCCCCCTTCTCCATGGTGCCGATGAGGACAAGGGGCGCGACGGTGAAGAACCGCTCCCACATCGGCTGGCCGACCACGAGGTCGATCAGATCT
>JBKHVQ010000202.1:0-12465 GCA_046569985.1 Thermoleophilia bacterium
GCATGTAGGCCCGTCGCTCCCGCACCGCGCCGGGCGGCCGGTGGCGCGGGCTCCGGCCCCTTTCCGAGGAGGTGGCCGGCGAACCGAAACGCGAGGTTGTCGCGGCGACGCGGTGATCGCCGACGGCACACCGCGGGACCTTGCCGCGGGCGCCGCGGCGGGCATAGGGTGAGCCATGAGGTCGAAGGTGCTGACGGTGCTCGCCGCGGCCCTGCTGTGGCTGGGAGTCACCGGCGCGGCCGCGTACGACACCGGGCCGCACGCCGATCTCACGCGCGACGCCCTGATGGCGGAGGGCTTCTCGCCGTCGGCGGCCGACGTCGGCATGGTGAACAACTGGTTCGTCGACTACTACACGAACCCGGGCAAGAACCCGTACTCCGGCCACGCGAGCTGGACGATCGGCCTCACCCGGCTCGGGCTGCCGCGCGAAAGCTGGCCCGCCTACCAAGTCGAGGCCGCCCAGAGGATGCACTTCGACTCCGGGCGCCTGAGCCTGCCGATGGCCGACCTGTCGCGCACTGCCGGCGTGGAGCAGGAGTGGGATCGGCTCATGTTCCTCACACGCAAGTGGGCGCAGTCGGTCGGGCGCAGGAACGACCCGTACCTGCTGATGTCCGTCATCGGAATCTCGCTGCACTCCGTGCAGGACTTCTACACCCACTCGAACTGGGTGGAAGACCCCCACGCGGAACCCGGACGCGGCGGACCGGGCATCGCCTCGCTCGGCCACGGCGACCACCCCACCTGGTTCGACATCCCGCCCGAGGTGCGGGCGACGCTGGTCGGCGACAGGGCCGTGTACACCGGCGTCGTCGGCGTGCCCCGCGGCCACAGCCACTGGCGGGAGGACCTCAACCGGAGTCTCTACAACGGCCTGAACAAGGACTGGCCGGGACGCCCGAGGTACACCGAGTCCTACATCACATCCTACTTCGCGACACGCCAGTGGATCCGCGCGGTACGGACATGGCTCGGCAACGAGCCGCTGTGGCGGCGCGCGATGGCCCTCCCGCCGACCGCCGCCCTACGGCGCGATGTCGAGGGCGCCACCGAGATCTCCCGTCACTCCGGTCACTGGCAGGGCGGCGGCGAGCCCTGCCTGCGCTACTTCGGCGGCTGCGGCGAACGCAACGGCAAGGCGGGCAGCCTCGCCAGCCTGAAGCTCGCGATCGACGAGTTCCACCTCGGGGGCCCCAGCCGCTACCGGCGCGCCTTCAACACCATGATCGGCGCATACCGGGACTACCCCGACCCGCCGCCGGTGATGGCGGACCTGCCGTCGACGCGCACCGACCAGCTGCTCACCAGGTTCGTGCGGCTGGAGATCCTGAACTACGCCGGGATCGACCTCGGCGACCCCGTCGGCCAGGCCGACATCTACGCCAACGCGCGCATCCGCGGTCAGGGATACACCTCGGCGATCATCAACGACGCCGACTCGTTCTCGTTCCCTCGGGCCCGGTTGGTGCCGACCCCGTTCGGCGAGGCCCTCTTCGGCGGCTATCACGCCTTCACCTGGATCCGCTCGGTGCCGGCGCCACACGCGCAGAGCATGCCCGTCACCTCGATGACCGTCCGCATCGAGACCGGGAACCGGCGTGGGGCGGGCACCGACGACGACGTGTACCTGCGCATCAACGGGCGGCAGCGCTTCAGCCTCGGGAAGCGCGCCTACGACGACTTCGGGCGCGACGACGACGACACATACAGCGTGCCGATCGGTGACGCCACGCGCGCGGGACTGACCGTCCGCGACATCGACCGAGAGGTCATCGAGAAGAGCCGCGACGGCGTCGCCGGGGCCTGGCTCCTGAAGGGCGTCACACTCGTCGTGAACGGCCGTGCCGTGGTGCGCGAGCGCTCGATCAACCGCTGGCTGAAAAACAACCGCCGCACGTGGACGGCGCCGCGCCCGGTTCGCGACCGTCGCACCGGGGATGTCGTGCCGATATGGCTGCAGCTGCGGGAGGACGACTTCGGACCGCAGGACGACGGCGACGTCAACCGCTACGACCGGGTCGGCACGCAGGCGCTCGCCTACCGCCCGGGCCCGCCGGTGACCGGACGCCTGCGCGGCGGCTCGCTGCTGCGAGGCCGGTTGCCGATGGGCAACGGCGACCGGGCCCGCCTGACCTACCGGCTCAGCACGCTCGCGACGGTGGCGCCGCCCCTGCCGGCGCCCGCCGAGCCGCCGGTGACGACGCCGCCGCCATTGCCGCCCGACCCCGCGCCGCCCCCGCCGGGCCCCCCGGCAGCACGACCGGATCTGGTGATCACCGCGCTCGACACGCGTACCGTGACGGTCATGAACACGGGCACCGCGGCGGCGGGGGCGTTCAACGTAACCGTCGTGGGCTGGGGGGTTGTGCGCGTCCCCGGCCTGGCCGCAGGCGCGTCGGAGACGGTCACCTTCTACACCGGGACGAACTGCGGCGGCGACTACCGCGCGTTCGCCGACTCGCAGAACGAGGTGGCCGAGGACGACGAGCTGAACAACACCCGCGAACTGCTCGGGGTGATCTGCTAGCCGGCGGAACCGGGCGACGACGACCGGTGTCACCCTGGCGGCATCCTGCATCGACACACGATCACCTGGAGGTATGACGCGTGACCGCCCCGCAGCCGCGGATCACCATCGCCATCCCCGCGTACCGCAACACCGGTCTCGGCGAGTGCCTGGACGCCATCGCCGCGGTCGATCCGACGGTCCCCTTCGAGACGATCGTCGTCCTGAACGACGCGACCGCCGAGGTCAGAGATCTCGCGCTGGCGCGCTCGGGCGCCATCCGTCTCGCCGAGGTGCCCGTCAACCTCGGTGTCGCCGGGGCGTTCAACCACGGGTTCGGCCTCGGCACCGGCGAGTTCCTCCTCGAACTGCAGGATGACTCCATTCCGGCGCTCGACCTGCTCACCGTCCTGATGGAGAGGGCCGAGGCGGAGCCCGATGCGGGCGCCATCGGCGCCCTGACGCTCAACCGGGAGGGCGAGGTGAGCGACCCGGGCTGGGTGGTGCGACGCGACGGCGCGACCTTCCCCGGTCTCGTCGACGGATCGAGGAACCCCGATGACTACCGCGAGTGCAGGGCGATCGACTACCACGGCTCCGCCGGGATGCTCATCCGGCGGACGGCGTGGGAGTCGGTCGGTGGCCTCGATGACGGCTTCTATCCCGCCTACTACGGCGACGTGGATCTCTGCTTCCGTCTGCGGGAACGCGGCTGGCGGATCCTTCTGGAGCCGCGTGCCCGCGTCCGCCACGCCGGAGGGGCCAGCACGAGCTCACCGTTCCGGGTGTTCCTGGGGATGCGGCTGCGCGAGCGCTTCCTGGAGCGCCACCATGCGGCACTGGAAACTCCCGCCGAGTTCGATCAGCCGACGATCGCGGCGGTGAACGCGGAGGTCGCGAGGGCCGCGGCCGCCGAGGCGGGCACCCCGCCCCCGCCTCCCACGCCCGCCGAAATCGCGCAGCTGCGCGCCCGGCTGGACATCGACGCGCTCGGGATCGCCAAGCGCGAGCGCGATGTTCAAGCGGACTACGCGCGGCACATCGAGCGTGCGCTGCGCGCGGAGGAGGAACACGGGCTCGCGCGGATCGAGGAGGTCGAGCGACGCCTCCTCAGCGAGCAGGAGCGGCTGACAGACGCCCGGCGGCGGCTCCGGTCGGCAGAGGAGGAACTCGGTCGCACGCGGACCGAGCTGGTCGAGACCCAGCGGGCCCTCCACGATGCGATCGAGGCGCTCGACCAGATGAGCCGCAGCAGATCCTGGCGGTACACGAGCTGGCTGCGCCGGCTGCGACACCGCGGGTAGCGAACGGCGTCCGCGCGGCGGGGCTCGCCGCGCGAGCCGGGCCGTCAGGCGGTGACCTGGATCGGGTAGTAGGCCCGGAGGTCGACCGGGATCTCGGTCGTGTCCCATGGCAGCAGGCGTCGGTCGGGGCGCGCGTAGTCATAGGGCTCGGTCGGGTGGTTCATGACCACGCACTCCTGCGGCCCCAGGTTGATGTTCGCGTGCCACACCCCCGGCGGGGTCGACAGCATCCGGATCCCCTCCGGCGCCAGGACGACCTCCTGCGCGAGGCCGTGGGTGGGAGAGTCCTCACGGCCGTCCCACAGGACGACGAGCATCTCACCGCTGATGATGCAGTAACGGTCCCACTTGTGGTCGTGGACGCCCCAGCCCTTGATCGTGCCGTGCCGGACCGTGAACACGTACGAGTGGACGACCGGGCCGGTCCAGTAGTCGTCCGCGGGGTTGAACACCTCGAACAGCCGGCCGCGGTGGTCGACGTGAACGACGGCTCTCTTCGTCTTCAGTCCGTGGATGGCCGGGGCGAGGGACTCGCCCCGGCTTGAGACGGTGGCCCGATCGGGCGTGCCCTTCGCGCCGCCGCCATCGCGTCCATCGTCAGCCATGTCGCCGTCACCTCCGCTATGTGCCGCGGTCGTCCTCAAGCTACACCCAGCCCCGCGATCCCGTTCCAGGTGAGGACGACCCCGAAGATCAGCACCAGCAGGACGACGATGAGCGCGTTGTTGCGCTCCATCCACTCCTTCGGCCCCCGCGGCAGCGCCACACCGCGCTCGCCGAGGGCGAGGGAGAGCCCCAGGGGCACCGTGATACCCAGGGTCCCGAGTGCGACGAAGACGACCAGCGCGACCAGCTCGGGCCCCGTCGCGAGATCGACCTGCGCGATCGCGCCGGCCCCCGCCAGGGCCAGCACCAGGTTCTTCGGGTTGAGCACCGAGACCACGACGCCCAGGCCGGCCGCACGGGCCCATGTGAGGGTGTCGATGGTGCGGATCCATCTCGGCGGTTCCGCCGGCTCGCCGCGCCACGGCCGCGCGCGGAGCTTCCCCACCCCGATCACGAGCAGCGCGAGACCGAGTACCAGCCGCGACCAGCTGACCCATGCGGCGGGATCCCCGGCGTCATCCGCCGGGTATCCCGCCGACACGATCAGCACGATCGCGCCGAGCGCGAGGAGCCCCAGAACGGACGCCAGGGCGAACACGGGAGCGTTCACCGCCCGGCGGGGACCCGAGAGGATCATCACCATCGCGATGAGAGGGAACGGGCTGAGGATCAGCCCGATCGCGAACGGCAGGCTCTGGAGGAGAGCCTCACCCATCAGCCCGGCGCGCGGGCCACGGCGAACAGCTTGCAGTAGTCGTAGACGAACCCGTCCGGCCCCGACCGCGCGTGCAGGGCCGCCTCGATCCGCTGGTCGAGCTCGCTGAACCCGCCGGGCGGATTGCCCAGCAGGTGCGCGGCCACCGAGCGGGTGCGGGCCATGAACGCGTCCGGCGGCGTGCTGCGCCGGCGGCGCTCCATCCAGACATCGATGGGATCGAGACCCGCGGCGCGGAGGTCGTCGGCGATCTCGTCGACATCGCGCTGATTCCGCGCGAACCAGCCGGTCCAGGCCTCCGGCGCGCCGATGTCGGCGAGGAGCTGCTGCCATGGCTCCTCACCGCCGCGGCCGGCGGTGAGGATGCCGATGACACCGCCCGGCCGCAGCGCCCGCGCCATCCGGGCGACCGCTCCGGGCTTGTCGGGGAACCAGTGCAACGCCATCGCGGTGATCACGGCGTCGAAGCTTTCGTCCTCGACGCCCATCTCCATGACGTCCTCCGCGCGGAGCTCGACCCGCACATCGGGGAACTCACCGAGCTTCGCGGCGAAGACCCCCAGCATCCCCTCGGCGGGGTCCACGCCCACGATCTCCGACACCGGGAAGCGGCGGAGCATCGCCGCCGACGTGAAGCCCGTGCCGCACCCCACATCGAGCACCCGCCCGTAATCGCCGTCGGGCAGCGACATCACAAGGCGCTCCGACCCCGCGATGTTGTGCCGGACCGCGGCGTCGTAGGACTCGGCGGCCTTGCTGAAGCCCTCCGGCGCATCGCCTGCGGTCGTCGTCATCGTGTCGCGGCTCCTCGGTGGGCGGTGCGGTGTCCCGACCAGTCTGCCGGACACCGCACCGCCGCCGCGAGGCCGTCGCCGATCAGGCGATGTCGAAACGGTCCAGGCTCATCACCTTGTCCCACGCGGCGACGAAATCCGCCACGAACTTCTGCTGCGCGTCGTCGCTCGCGTAGACCTCGGCGAGCGCCCGCAGGACCGAGTTCGACCCGAACACCAGGTCGACGCGGCTCCCGGTCCACCGCAGCTCACCGGTCGCCCGGTCGCGGCCCTCGAAGGTCTCCTCGGCCTCCGAGGCCGGGCCCCAGACGGTGTCCATATCGAGCATGTTCACGAAGAAGTCGTTCGTGAGTGTCCCGGGGCGGACGGTGAGGACGCCGAGCCCGGACCCGTCCCGGTTCGTGTCGAGGACACGCATCCCGCCGACCAGCGCGGTCATCTCCGGGGCGCTCAGCCCGAGCAGCTGCGCCCGGTCGACCAGCAGTTGCTCCGCGGGCCGGTCGTGTCCCGCCCGGAGGTAGTTGCGGAACCCGTCCGCGGTCGGCTCGAGCACCGCGAACGACTCCACGTCGGTCTGATCCTGAGACGCGTCCGTGCGCCCCGGCGTGAAGGGGACCTCGACCTCGTGCCCGGCGTTCTTCGCGGCGCGTTCCACGGCCGCGCACCCGCCCAGCACGATCAGGTCGGCGAGCGAGACCCGCGTGTTCGAGGCACCGGCCTTCGAGGAGTTGAAGTCCTGCTGGATCTTCTCGAGCGTCGTGAGCACGGTCGCGAGCTCGACCGGGTTGTTCACCTCCCAGTCCCTCTGCGGCACGAGGCGGATGCGGGCGCCGTTGGCGCCGCCGCGCTTGTCGGTGCCGCGGAAGGTCGAGGCGGACGCCCAGGCGGTCGAGACCAGCTGGGAGATCGTCAGCCCCGAGGCGAGGATCGTCTCCTTGAGGGCGGCGATGTCCGCCGCGCCGACAAGGTCGTGGTCGACCGCGGGGACCGGGTCCTGCCACAGCTGGGGCTCCGCGGGCACCTCCGGGCCGAGATACAGCGGGGTCGGCCCCATGTCGCGGTGCGTCAGCTTGAACCACGCCTTCGCGAACGCGTCGGCGAACTCCTGCGGGTTCTCGAGGAAGCGGCGCGAGATCTTCTCGTAGGCGGGGTCCATGCGCAGCGCGAGGTCCGTGGTCAGCATCACCGGCGCGTGCCGTTTCGACGGGTCGTGGGCATCGGGCACGGCGTCCGCCGCGGCCGGGTCGGTGGGCGTCCACTGCCAGGCCCCCGCGGGGCTCTTGGTCAGATCCCACTCATAGCCGAACAGGGTCTCGAAGTAGCTGTTGTCCCACGTCGTCGGCGTGGGCGTCCACGCGCCTTCCAGTCCGCTGGTGATCGTGTCGGCGCCCTTCCCGCTGCCGTGGCCGCTGGTCCAGCCCAGGCCCATCTCCTGGAGCGGCGCGGCCTCCGGCTCGGGTCCGACGAGCGCGGCGTCGCCGGCCCCGTGGTTCTTGCCGAAGGTGTGGCCACCGGCGATCAGGGCGACGGTCTCCTCGTCGTTCATCGCCATCCGCCGGAATGTCTCGCGGATGTCGCGGGCGGCGGCGAGAGCGCTCGGGACGCCGTTGGGGCCCTCCGGGTTCACGTAGATCAGGCCCATCTGGACGGCCGCGAGGGGGTTCGCGAGATCGCGCTCCCCGCTGTAGCGCTCATCACCGAGCCACTCGTCCTCGTTGCCCCAGTTCACCTGCTCGGGCTCCCAGACGTCCTCGCGCCCGCCGCCGAAGCCGAACGTCGTGAAACCCATCGACTCGAGGGCGACATTGCCGGCGAGCACCATGAGGTCGGCCCACGACAACTTGCGGCCGTACTTCCGCTTGACCGGCCAGAGCACCCGGCGCGCCTTGTCGAGGTTCGCGTTGTCGGGCCAGCTGTTGAGGGGGGCGAAGCGCTGCTCGCCCGACCCGGCGCCACCGCGGCCGTCGCTGATGCGATACGTGCCGGCGGCGTGCCAGGACATGCGGATGAAAAGCGGTCCGTAGTGGCCGTAGTCGGCGGGCCACCAGTCCTGCGAGGTGGTCATCACCTCGTGGATGTCGCGCTTCACGGCGTCCAGGTCGAGGCTCTGGAACTCGGCGGCGTAGTCGAAATCCTCGCCCATCGGATCAGCGGCGGGCGGGTTCCGGTGGAGAACGGACACATCCAACTGGTTCGGCCACCAGTCCCGGTTGGTCCGGCCGTTCCGGCCCGAGAACGGGCACTTGCTCGAGTTCTCCACGGTGTTGTCACCTTTCGTTGAAGCGTTCTTTTCGGTCATTGCGGATCAGGTGCGCGCTGCGGTGGCGCATGCGGGGCACAGCCCCCAGTGGGTGACCTCGGTCTCGTCGATCGAGTAGCCGTGATCCTCCGATGCCGTCATGCAGGGTGCGTCACCGACCGCGCAATCGACATCGGCGATCGCACCGCACGAGCGGCACACGAGGTGGTGGTGATTGTCGGCGACCCGTGATTCGTAGCGGGCCACGGAGCCCGCGGGCTGGATGCGCCGCACCAGGCCGGCTGCCGTCAGGGCACGCAGCACGTCATAGACGGCCTGCGTGGACACGTCCCCGAACTCGTCACGCACGACGCCGATGATCGCGTCCGTATCGGCGTGCGGATGCCGGTACACCGCATTCAGCACCGCCACGCGGGGCCGCGTCACCCGCAGGGAGGCCCCGCGAAGCAGGTGCTCGGCATCGGACGGCGAGATCACGCCACCAGTCTAGGCGCATTTTCTGGAATGAATCAAGAGAAGGAGCGCGATCGATGTGGAGCGGAGACCGCAGGCCGCACCGAACGGCGGACCCCGAGTTCCGCCGTATACCGGATGTAACAGCGGTGTTAACCTCCCCGGACGATGGATCCGAGCGCATCCGTGGTGCGATTCCGCCGGTGACGGGAACGAAGATCGGAACGCAGGTGATCGCCGACGGCCAGACGATCACGGTGGACGGCGACGCGGGCGAGGTACTCATCGGCTGACGCGGCCACATCGACCGGCGAAACCGAGACCCGGGCGGCGCCGGCAGGCCTCCTGACGGCCGCCGCCCTGGTCCCCCTGAACTCGACGATGATCGCGGTGGCCCTCCTCGACGTCGAGAACGACTTCGACGTGTCGGTGGGGGCGGCCACGTGGCTGGTGAGCGGTTACCTCATCGTGATGGCCGTGGGCCAGCCGATGGGCGGGCGCATCGGCGACGCCCTCGGGCACCGCCGCACATTCCTGGCGGGCCTGATCGGGTTCCTGGCGGCCTCGGCCGTGGCGACGCTCGCCCCGTGGTTCGCGGCGCTGGTCGTGCTGCGCATGTGCCAGGCGCTCTCCGGCGGGTTGATGCTGCCCAGCACCTCCGCGTTGCTGCGCGGGATCGTCCCGCCGGGACGCCGCGGGCGGCTGTTCGGATGGTTCGGCACGGTGATGGGGCTGGGCGCCGCGACGGGGCCGGTGATCGGCGGGGTCCTCGTCGCCGGGCTGGGCTGGCGGGCGATCTTCGTGGTGAACATCCCGGTCGGTCTCGCCGCCCTTGCCCTCGCCTGGCGGGGCCTCCCCGCAGACGGACCCCGGCCGTCGGTCCGCGGTGTCTCGTTCGACCTGCCCGGCGCCGCGACGTTCACGGCGTTCATCGCGGCGCTCGTGACCGCCCTCTTCCTCGTGGGCAGCGGGGCTCAGCGGTGGTTGCCGGCCGCCCTCGTCGCCGCTGGGCTGCTGGTCGTGTTCGTGGCTGTGGAGCGGCGGGCGCGCACCCCGTTCGTGGCCCCCGGGCTGTTCCGCAGCCGGCCCTATGCGGCGGCCACCGCGACGGTGCTGCTGCACAACCTGGTCCTGTACTCGCTGCTGCTCATCGTCCCGATCCTCGCGGAGAGCGAACTCGGCCTGGGGCCCTCCGGGGCGGGCCTGATGATCGGGGCGATGACGGCGGCGATGATGGTCGTGTCACCCATCGGCGGCCACCTCAGCGACCTGCTCGGCCGCGGCGTCCCGGCGGTGGCCGGGTCGACGGTGGCCGAGCTGGCCACCGCGGGTCTGGTCCTCGACGCCGGGTCGCCCGGCGTGGCGGCGACGGTCGCCCTCGTCGCGGTCGCCGGGGTCGGGGTGGGCCTTGCGGGGGCGTCCCTGCAGACGGCGGCCATCGAGTCGGCCCCCGTCGGGATGGTGGGGGTCGCCGCCGGCGTGTTCATGACCGTCCGCTACACCGGCGGTATCGCGGCGACCGGCCTCGCGGCGGCCGTGGCGTCCTCCGCGGCCTTCGGCACGGGCTTCACGGTGCTCACCGCCGCCGCAATCGCGTCGATGTTCACCGCCGCCGCCCTCCTCCCCGCCTGGCGCCGGGCCGCGCGGGTCGCGGGCTGAGCGGCGGCGGGGGTGTTCTCGGGCGGGTAACGTGCGCGCATGGGCCCGGAGCCGCCGACGAGCGATGCCCTCGCGCCCGGCGCTCTACTGGCGCGCGACGCGGCCGCTGTATCTGCCGACATCGGTGCTGCCCGCGGCCGCCGGGGCCCTGGTGGCGATCGGCGAGCCCGATGCGGTCTGGTGGTTCATGCCGATCGCCCTGCTGGCTCTGCTGCTGGTGCACGCGGGCACGAACGTCGTCAACGACGTCGAGGACTTCGCCCACGGGGTCGAGGGCCCCGAGAAGATGGACAACTCGCGGGTCTTCACCACGGGCCTGCTCTCGGTGCGCGAGGGGCGGCACCTCGGCCTCGCGTGCTTCGGCCTGGCAGCGGTGATCGGCGTGGGCATCGCGTTGGCGCAGGGCCCCGCGATCCTGCTGTACGGCACGCTCGGGGTGCTGGGCGGGTATCTGTACACGGGCGGTCCGCGCCCGTACAAGCACGTGGGCCTGGGCGACCCGCTGATCATCCTGCTCATGGGCCCGTTGATGACCCAGGGCGCCTACTCGGCGGTGACCGGCGAGTGGTTCAGCGCCGCCGCGTTCTGGTGCGGCTTCTTCCCCGGGCTGCTGATCGCTGGCGTGCTGCAGGGCAACAACGCCTCCGACATCGCGGCGGACCGTGCCGCCGGCGTGCGGACGCTCGCGGTGCGCCTCGGCTTCCGGCGCGCCCGCGCCCTCTATGTCGCCTCGCTCGGCCTCGCCTACCTCACGGTGCCGCTGCTCTGGGTCACCGGCATCTTCGGCTGGCAGATCCTGATCGCTCTGGCCACCCTGCCGCTCGCGTTCGCGCGCGCCCGCCAGGCGCTGTCCGCCCGTGCCGAGGGCGACCCCGCGCTGCTCACCCTCGCGCCCGGCACCGCCCAGCTGCACCTGCTGGCCAGCGCGAGCCTGGTGGCCGCGGTCATCGTCGAGCGGAGTCTCTGAGCTCGCCGAGCTCGAGGCCGGCGAGCGTCGCCTCGCCGCGCCAGACCGTGCGCCGCCCACGCCGCAGCACGACCCGCATCCGCCCGGCCTGGTGCTGGGCGACCTCGCCGGGGACGTGCCCGTCGAGCGGCGGCACCGGCAGGTGCAGCGGCGCCCCGGGGCCGGCGTCGGCGTCGATCTCGATGGCCGTGCGCGGGCCGTCGGCGCGGACCCGCCAGTGGCCCCCGCCGATCCGGACGCGCACGAGCGCCAGCGGCGGGACCAGCCGCACGACCGAGGCGCCGAGGCGCAGGACGACGGTGGTCGCGGCGACATGCGGGGGATGCGGGATCAGCCGCCCACCGGCGAAGACGAGGCAGGCGTCGTCGCCCGCCGTCCATTGCTGGGCCTGCCCCCACCACCACATCTCCGGGAACCCGCGCCCCCAGTTCTTCTCGGCGTAGACGCCGGCGCCCTCCAGGCGCTCCGCGCGGCCCCCGAACTCCAGAACGCCGTGCGCCGTCCCGCCGAGCAGGTGCGCGTGCCAGTACTGCTGAAGCCCGGGCACGAGGTGCGCCGCGCCCAGCCCGCCCAGCGACCGCCGCGGCCAGGGGCATCGCCGGTCGAAGGAGACATCGAGGCGCGCGCCCGGGCCGAGGTCGACCGCGAGCCCGGTGGGATCCGCCCGCAACTACGCGCCCGCCTCAAGCCCGAGCGCCCGCCGGTCGGCCCGCACTCCCGCGTTGACCCAGGCGAAGCGGGCCGGGACATCGCTCGCGCCCAGGGCCACCAGGGCTCGCCGCTCGCCCTCGCGGCCGTTCACGACCCCGCAGAGCGCCACGATCGCCCGCCCGCGCGCAGGATCGAGCAGGCGCCAGTAGTAGCCCTCCATCGGTACGCCGTGGTGGGCGGCCGGGTCGGAGAACGGCGGGTCGGCGCCCGTGCGCCGGAAGGCGGTGATCACCGGCCCAGGCTACCGGCGCGGCGGTCGGCCGCACCCGTGCGCGGGTGCGCGTCTCAGGCGCGCGGCGGCATGATGAGGGCCTCGCCGGTGAGTACCGGCTCGCCGTCCCGGGTCACGACGGTGTCGAGCACGACGCGGTTGCGCTCGGGGATCATCTCGCGGACGGTCACGGTGGCCGTGAGCTCCTCCTCCGGACGCACCGCCGCCAGCCACTTCAGCGTCTGCGAAAGGTAGATCGTCCCGGGCCCGGGCAGA
>JBKHVQ010000203.1:0-1682 GCA_046569985.1 Thermoleophilia bacterium
TCGCCGACCTGGTGGGCCTGGCGGCCGGGGCCAGCCGGACGAGGGAGGGGGAGGCCGCCGATGTGCTCGCCTCGTTGTGGCGCGGCGACATGGACGTGGAACGGACGATCGAGATGCTCGCCCATGCCGCGCGCGGCGCGCTCGGCGCGCTGAGCGTGACCTGCTTCATGTCGTTCGACGGCGAGCACGTGGGGCAGCTCGTCACCACCGAGACCGCGGAGCCGGCGGTGGGCCACCTGCGCGCCGGGCTCGGGTGCCGCCGAGAGCAGTTCGCCCTCTGGAACGATGTCGTCGCGCCCAGCCCGGCCCCGTTGGTCGAGGTGCGCGACGCGGTCGGTGACCGGCGCATCCCCCCGGGTGACGCGGGGCGTCTCGGCCTGCGCGGGCTCGTGCTGCGCCGGCTGGA
The DNA here is from genome assembly GCA_046569985.1 of Thermoleophilia bacterium. Classification (GTDB taxonomy): domain Bacteria; phylum Actinomycetota; class Thermoleophilia; order Miltoncostaeales; family Miltoncostaeaceae; genus JAVJSF01. Next base: position 407 of record JBKHVQ010000203.1, read on the forward strand.
GCACCCGCTTGTGACCGACGCGGGGGTGCCGCTGGCGCTCGGCCTTCTCGCCTTCGGCTGGGATCGCCCGCACGAGCTGTCGCCGCGGGAGCGCATCATCATCGAGAGCGTCGCCGACCTGGCGACGCTCGCCCTCGCGAGCGAGCGCCGCAGGCGCCTGAAGGCGGGCGACTCCGCGGAGGGCGGCTCGATGCGGAGCGACCGTGACGCACTCACGGGTCTGCTGTCGCACACCGCGTTCCAGGACCGTCTGTCCGCCGCCGTCGAGGAGGCCCGCCGCGAGGGCCGCGCCTGCGCTCTGGCCCTGCTCGACATCGACCACTTCCGGCGCATCAACGACGGGTTCGGGCATGCGGCCGGCGACCGGGTGCTGCGCGAGGTCTCCCGTCGCCTGGCCGCGGCGGCCCGCCCCCGGGACATCCTCGCCCGCGTGGGCGGCGAGGAGATCGCATGGCTGATGGACCTGCCGGCGGTTGAGGCCCTGGAGGTGGTCGACCGTGCACGGGAGGCCCTCGCCTGCCTGCCCGTGGACGCCGTCGGCCGGGTCACCGTGTCCGCCGGTCTGTGCGACCTCGGTCAGGCGCATACCCGAGAGGACCTCGTGCGTTTCGCCGAGGGCGCCCTCTACTGGGCGAAGCAGCATGGGCGCAACGTGGCGCTCGTGTACGCCCCCGAGGTCGTGGAGGTGCTGTCGGCCGACGAGCGCGCCGAGCGCCTCGCCCGCTCGCAGGCCCTGCAGAGCATCCGCGTCCTCGCCCGAGCGGTCGACGCGAAGGATCCGTCCACGCTGCGGCACTCGGAGCGCGTCGCCGACCTGGCCGTCGCCATCGCGACCGCGATGGGCTGGGACTCCGAGGCGCTCATGCGCCTGCGCGAGGCCGGTCTGGTGCACGATGTGGGCAAGATCGGAGTGCCCGACTCGATCCTGTTCAAGCCGGACCGGCTCACCCGCGACGAGTACCGCGAGATCACCCGCCATGCGGCGATCGGCGCCGAGATCCTCGCCGATGTCCTGCTCCCCTCGCAGGTGGCATGGGTGCGCGGGCATCACGAGCGGTGGGACGGCGGCGGGTACCCCGACGGGCTCGCCGGGGAGGCGATCCCGGATGGCGCGCGCGTGCTGGCGCTCGCCGACGCGTGGGACGTCATGACCTCGCGCCGCCCGTACCACTCGCCTCTCACCGTCGAGGCGGCGCTCATCGAATGTGACCGGTGCAGCGGCACCCAGTTCGCCCCGGAGGCGGTGGCGGCCCTCCGGGGCCTCATCGGCTCCGGT
>JBKHVQ010000204.1:0-6256 GCA_046569985.1 Thermoleophilia bacterium
TGCGGCCCGACATCCGTCCGCGTGACGCCAAGAGGGTGCTGCGCGAGTGGCGCGCCTACGCGGAGCTCGCCCGGGAGGACGACTGGGACGACTGACGGCGGCGCCCGGGCCGTGACCGCCGGCGACCGGTGTCCTAGACTGGGCCGATGTTCCGCGATGATGTCGACAGGTTGTTCGCCGAGCTGTTCCCGGGGGGGTGGCGCGGCACCTCGCACGAGACGCGGGCGCCCGTCGACGTCTACCTGACCGACTCGACCCCGCCCTCGCTCGTGGTCGAGGTCGACGTGGCCGGCGTGGACCCCGACGAGGTCGACATCGCCCTGCACGAGAACGTCCTGGTCGTGCGGGGGATGCGGCGGCGCGGCGGCGGGGACGCGCGCCGCAGTTATCAGCACGCCGAGATCGGGTGGGGCCCGTTCGAACGGCGGGTGCGGCTGAACGTGGCGGTCGACCCGGCCGGGGCCTCGGCCACCTACGAGCGGGGCATCCTGCGGGTGCGGCTGCCGCTCGCCGCGCGACCGCCGGCCCGGCGGGTCGCGATCACCGTCCGGGGGGCGTCGTGACCGACGAACCCGAGGTCCCCGGGGCGCCCGCGGCCCCCGCCGGGCCGCCCGCCTCGGAGGAGCCGCCGGCCGCGGACGGGCCGCCCGCCGCCGGCGCCCCGGAGAACGGCGAGGAGCCCGATGCCGCCGCCCTGCCCGGCACCCTGCCCGTCCTCCCGCTGAAGGAGACCGTGGTCTTCCCCGAGGCGATGGCGCCTCTCGCCATCGGCGAGGCCAGGTCGGTGCGCCTGATCGACGAGGTGCTGAACCGCTCGCCGCGCATGCTGGCCCTCGTGGTGAGCCGGGACCCGGAGGCGACAGAGCCCCCGCCCGAGCAGCTCCACGAGATCGGCACCGCGGCGATCGTCGAGCGCATGGTGCGCGTTCCCGACGGCACGGTGCGGATCCTCATCCAGGGACTGCGCCGGGTGCGCATCGGCCCCTACACCCAGACCGAGCCGTTCCTCGAAGCGCATGTCGAGGAGATCCCCGACGAGGGCGAGCGCACCACCGAGGTCGAGGCGCTGGCGCGCAACCTCCAGGGCATCTTCACCCGGATGATCGCCCTTGTCCCCCACCTGCCCGACGAGCTGCAGGTGGCGGTGGCGAACGTCGACGACCCGGCGACCCTCTCGTTCATGGTGGCCTCCTCGATGCGCCTCTCGGTGGAAGAGCGCCAGGCCCTGCTCGAGGAGGCCGGCCTCGAGGCGCGGCTCCGCCACCTCACCCTCCTGTGCACGCGGGAGCTGGAGCTGCTGGAACTCGGCGCGAAGATCCAGAGCGACGTCCAGGAGGACATGGAGAAGGGCCAGCGCGAGTTCTTCCTGCGCCAGCAGCTCAAGGCGATCCGCGAGGAACTCGGCGAGGGCGAGGACGAGGAGGCCGAGATCGAGGAGCTGCGGGCCCGGCTCGCCGAGCTCGATCCGCCGACGGAGGTGCGCACGGCCGCCGATCGCGAACTCGCGCGCCTGGCCCGCATCCCGTCCGCGTCGGCCGAGCACAGCGTCATCCGCACCTACCTCGACTGGATCCTCGAGATCCCGTGGAAGACCGTCACCGAGGACGACCTCGACCTCGAGCGCGCGCGGCGCATCCTCGACGAGGACCACTACGACATCGACAAGGTGAAGGACCGCATCATCGAGCAGCTCGCGGTGGCGCGCCTGAAGTCCGACGCCGCCGGGCCGATCATCTGCTTCGTGGGGCCGCCGGGCGTCGGCAAGACCTCCCTCGGCCACTCCATCGCCCGCGCCCTCGGGCGCAGGTTCGCGCGCATATCGGTGGGCGGCGTGCGCGACGAGAGCGAGATCCGGGGGCACCGGCGCACCTATGTCGGCGCGATGCCCGGCACGATCGTGCGGGCGATCCGCGACGCGGGGGCGATGAACCCGGTGCTGATGGTCGACGAGATCGACAAGATGGGCTCCGACGTGCGCGGCGACCCGTCCTCGGCGATGCTCGAGGTGCTCGACCCGGCCCAGAACAACACCTTCCGCGACCACTACCTCGACCTGCCGCTCGACCTCTCGCGGGTGCTGTTCCTATGCACCGCCAACATGCTCGAGACGATCCCCGGCCCGCTGCTCGACCGGATGGAGATCATCCGGCTGGCCGGCTACACCGAGGACGAGAAGCTGCACATCGCCCGGCGCTACCTGCTGCCGCGCCAGATCGAGAGCACCGGCCTGCCCGACGGCATCCTCGAGGTCACCGACGAGGGCCTGCGCACAGTCATCGGCGAGTACACGCGCGAGGCCGGGGTGCGCCGGCTCGAGCAGCGCCTCGGGGCGATCGCCCGGAGGGTGGCCAAGCGGGTCGCCGAGGGCGACGACGCGCCGGAGGTGGTCGGCACCGAGCGCGCCCGGGAGATCCTGGGGCCCGAGCGCATCCACAACGAGGTGAAGCGCCGCACCAGCGGGCCGGGCGTCGCCACCGGCCTGGCCGTCACCGGCGCCGGGGGCGAGATCCTGTTCGTCGAGGCGCTGGTGATGCCGGGCGCCGGCAAGCTCACCGTCACCGGCCAGCTCGGCGATGTGATGCGCGAGTCATCGCAGGCCGCGGTGTCGCTGGTGCGCGCGAAGGCGGAGGACTTCGGCCTGGAGCTGCGCGAGGACTTCTTCGCGACCCACGATGTGCACCTGCACGTCCCCGCCGGGGCGGTGCCCAAGGACGGCCCGTCCGCGGGCGTCACGATGGTCACGGCGCTGGTGTCCGCCCTGTCCGGGCGGGCGGTCAGCGAGGAGGTCGCCATGACCGGCGAGATCACCCTCACCGGTCAGGTGCTGCCGATCGGCGGAGTGAAGGAGAAGGTGCTCGCGGCCCGGCGCGCCGGGATCACATCGGTCGTCCTCCCCGCCCTCAACGAGGACCAGCTCCGCGCCGATGTCACCGACGAGCAGCGGGCGGGCCTCACGATCGTGCTGGCGGACCGCATCGAGCAGGTGCTCGAGGTGGCGCTGATGCCCCCGGAGTGAACCCGGCGGGCGGGCGGCTCAGCCGCGCACCCGCGTGGGGGCGGCCCCCAGCAGCAGGTCGCGCGCGGCGTTCAGGGCGACGGTGAGCCCCTGCGCGCGCCCCTGTATGTCGGGGTGCAGATCGACGACCCGGTCGGGGTGGCAGCGGACCACCTGCCGGCGCCACGCCCGCTCGACCTGCGCCGGGGTGGCGCCGGCCGGTAGCGCCAGCAGCGCCAGCGCATCCCGCGCGGTGCGGGGAATGCCGACCGCGCCCCCGGCGGGAGGGGCGGTGCCCGCCGCCCGCGAGCGGCGCATCCGCTCGGATGCGCACTCGAGCTCGAACGCCTCGCGGTCCTCGGCCAGGCGCACACGGTCCTCGCGCAACCGCTCGCGTTCCTCGGCCACCTCGCGGGCCAGCGCCACCAGGCGCCGGTCGCGCACGTCCACGTCCTCGCGCAGCGCGCCGAGGAGCGTGTCGGGGTCGAGGGCGGGCGGGGCGTCGTCGGGGACATCCCACCCGGGGCCCGCGTCGCCGCGGCGCACCGCGGCGATCAGTTCCTCCGGCGCGAGCAGCGCGCGGTTGCCCACAGCGGTGCCCTCCGGCGGGCCGAGGCGCACGAGGCGGACCGCGTCCCACCCCGGGTCGACCAGGTACACCGCCGACGAGCGCCCGCCGATCAGCATGCGGCGCTCGGGACGCGCCCGGTGGCCGAGCACCGAGAAGCGGGCGCCCGCGCCCCCCGGGTCACCCGCGAGAGCGGCGATCTCGGTCTCCAGGTCGGCGAGCCGGCGACGCACCTCCCGCGCGTCGGGGCCCGCGACATCACCCGCTGCCGCCGCGCGCCGGGCCTCGGCGAACCCGTCCAGGTCGCCCTCCTGCCCCGCCGTCAGGACGCCCCACCAGATCGCCCACGGGTCGTCGCCGGCGGCTTGGGCCAGCGCGACCCGCGCGGCGCGCGGTCGGTCGAGCGCCGCGAGGACGGCGGCGAGGGACGTGGCCGCCCGGGCGGGGTCGCCCATGGCCGACGATGCCGACAGGAGGGCGACCTGGCGCCAGCGCGCGTCGGCGCCGCGGGCGGGCACGGGGCCCGCGGCCGCGAGGAAGCGGTCGGGCGAGGGACCCCCGGACGGGGATTCGGAGGAGCGGCTCATCGGTGAACTACGGTAGCGAAGCCCGCCACTATCCTCCCCTCCCGGACCCCGACCGACCGGACGCGCCATGAACCGCCTCGCCGATCAGCCGAGCCTCTACCTGCGCCAGCACGCCGAGAACCCGGTGGACTGGTACCCGTGGGGAGACGAGGCGCTGGCGCGGGCGCGCGCCGAGGACCGCCCGATCCTGCTGTCGGTCGGCTACTCCGCGTGCCACTGGTGCCATGTGATGGCGCACGAGTCGTTCGAGGACCCGGCCACCGCGGCCGTCATGAACGAACTGTTCGTGAACGTGAAGGTCGACCGCGAGGAGCGCCCCGACATCGACGCGCTCTACATGCAGGCGACCCTGGCCCTCACCGGCAGCGGTGGCTGGCCGATGACGGTCTTCCTCACCCCCGATGGGCGCCCGTTCTACGCGGGCACGTACTTCCCGCGTGAGCCGCGGGGCGGGATGCCCGGGTTCGCCGACCTCTGCAGGGCGCTGGCCGACGCGTGGACGGAGCGGCGCGACGAGGTGATCGCCCAGGCCGACCGGGCGACCGGCCGCGTCGCCGCGGCGGCGGAGCGCGCACCGCTCGCAACCGCGACCGGGGCGGCCTCCGACCCGGCGCTTCTCGACGGGGCGATGCTGAGCCTCGCCCGCTCGTTCGACCCGGTGCAGGGCGGCTTCGGCGGTGCGCCCAAGGTCCCGCCCTCACTGGCGCTGGAGTGGCTGGCTGTGCGCGCCGCGAGCCCAGGGGGCGACCGTCACGCCCACGAGATGCTCGAGCTGACACTCGCGCGCATGGGCGCCGGCGGCATCCACGACCAGATCGGCGGGGGGTTCCACCGCTACGCCGTCGACGGCCAGTGGCTGGTGCCCCACTTCGAGAAGATGCTCTACGACAACGCGCTCCTGGGGCGTGTCTATGCGCTCGCCCACCGGGCGACCGGCACCGCGGAGCACGCCCGGATCGCCGAGGGGGTCTTCGACTACCTGCTGCGCGAGATGCGCGTTCCCGGCGGGGCGTTCGCCGCGGCGCAGGACGCCGACTCCCCCGGCGGCGAGGGGGCCTTCTTCGTCTGGACGCCCGCCCAGCTGGCGGCGGTGCTCGACGCCGACCAGCTGCGCGCCGTGACGCTGCGCTACGGCGTCACCGACGAGGGCAACTTCGAGGGGGCGAACATCCTGCGGCCGGTGGTGCCGGTGGACGCGGTCTCACGGCGGCTCGGCACCGAGGCGAAGCCGTTGCTCTCGGCGGCCCGCGCGGCGCTCTACACGGCGCGCGCGGCCCGGCCGGCGCCGGTGCGCGACGACAAGGTGATCGCCGCCTGGAACGGCCTCGCCATCGCCGGGCTCGCCGACGCCGGCGTGATCCTCGGCCGGAACGACTATCTGGACGCGGCCTCCGCCGCCGCCGCGTTCGTGCTGGACGCGCTCGTGGTCGACGGACGACTGCGCCGGGCGCACATGGACGGAACGGCCGTGGGGCTGGGCCTGCTCGACGACCACGCCGACATGTGCCACGGCCTCCTGTGCCTCCACATGGCGACCGGGCAGTCACGCTGGCTGACCGAGGCGCGCCGGCTGGCCGAGCGCATGATCGCGCTGTTCGGCGACGGCGAGGGCGGCTTCTATTACACCCCGGACGACGGTGAGCGCCTGCTGTGCCGCACCCGCGATGTCGAGGACCACCCGGTGCCGAGCGGCAACTCGCAGGCCGCCCACGTGCTGATGCGGCTCGCCGACCTCACCGGCGCCCCCGAGCTGGAGGATGCCGGGCTGCGAGCGCTGGAGCGCGTCCGCGAGGGGATGGAACGCATGCCGCACGCCTACGGCACGGCCCTGCTCGCCGTCGAGCGGCACCTCGCCGAGCGACGCCAGGTCGCCGTCGTCGGCGCGCCGGACGATCCCCGCACGGCGGAACTGGTGGCCGCCGCCCGCGGCGGGCTCGGGCCGCACGATGTGCTCGCGGTCGGCGACCCGGCGGACGCCGGGACCGTCGATCAGTGCCCGCTGCTGGCCGGCCGCCCCCTGGTGGCGGGAGCGCCGGCGGCGTACGTCTGCCGGCATTTCACCTGCCGCGCCCCGGTGACCGACCCCGGTGAGCTGGTCGCGCTCAT
>JBKHVQ010000205.1:0-3553 GCA_046569985.1 Thermoleophilia bacterium
GCGGTGCCTGCAGATGCATCGGGCCCCGGCCAGGGGCCCGATGGCACCCGGAGGGCCGTAAGAGCCCGATGGGTGCTGTCGCACTCTCTGATCCCGGCCTGGTCCCGCCACCGAGAGCGCTTGTCCGCGCGCGGCACGCCCCAACGCCTGTCCGCGCGCGGAACGCTCCGCTACTGCTGCTTCACCAAGGAGACGTCGATGGCGATCTTCACCTTGTCGCCCACCAGCATGTTGCCGCTGCCGAGCGCCTGGTTGAAGCGCATGTTGTAGTCGCCGCGCGAGAGCTGGCCGCGCATCTCGATGCCGACGCGCTCGTTGCCCCAGGGGTCGATGTCGGTGCCGAGGATGTCGCCGGTGAGGACGATGTCGTTGGTCACTCCGTTGATCGACAGGCGCCCGCGCACCTCGATGGTCTCATCGTCGGGCTGGGTGACCGACGTCGACTGGAGAGTCAGCTGCGGGTGTGCCTCGGCGTTGAAGAAGTCGGGCGAGCGCAGGTGATCGTCGCGCTGCTGCTCCTTGGTGTCGACCGACGCCGCCCGGACCATCGCCGCCACCCGCATCGCCCCGTCGTCCGCGACGACGAGGGCGCCCTCGAACTCGGTGAACTCGCCCCGCACGGTGGCGATCCCCATGTGCTTCACGGAGAAGCCGACGGTCGAGTGGCTGGGGTCGACGGACCACGTGCCGGTGGCGATGGCGGCGGTGCTGGTGCGGGTGGTGGTGCTCATCGGGTGTCTCCTGGTGTCTGGTGGGGCCGCTCGGCCCCAAGCTGTCCTTGTGTGCTCAAGTATACACCGTTTGGTTGTGCGCGCAACTAACTGCCCGTCCGGGCCCCGCTCGTTGGTGAATCCCGCCCGGCGTGGGACAGTGGGTGCATGCGACACGCGGCCACGGCGACGGCACGACGACGGCTCTCGGCCTGGGCGCCCATCGCTGCAGCGGCAGTGTGGGCCGCCGCGGCCGTCCCCGGTGCGGGTCAGGAGACCCCGGCCGGCGTGGGCATCGCGCCCGACGGCAGCGTGCAGGCGCTCACATTGCCGGAGGTGATCGCCACGGCGATGCCCGCGGTCGTCGAGGTGCGCGCCAGGACGAGCTTCGGCACCGTGGGCGGAACCGGTGTCGTCGTCGGCTCGGACGGCCTCATCCTCACCAGCCACCACATCGTGCGCGACGCGAAGTCTGTGCGTGTGCTGCTGCGGCCGGGTTCGACCCGGCCGGGCTCGCGCCCGGTGCTGCGGATGGTCGGGCGCGTGATCGATCGTTCCCCGGGACGCGACATCGCCCTGATCCGCGTGCCCCTCAAGGGCCTCGCCAGCATCGCGCCGCGCACCGCGACGGTGCCGCGGCTGGGCGAGGATGTCCTCGCCATCGGCTTCGCCCTGTCGATACCCGGGCGGCCGACGGTGTCGCGCGGGATCGTGTCCGGCCTGGGACGCAGCCTGCCGGTCGGCAACAGGCGGTTCCTGCGGCACCTCATCCAGACCGATGCGGCCCTCAACCCGGGCAACTCCGGCGGTCCGCTGCTCGATCGGACGGGCCGCCTGCTCGGCCTGAACGCCGCGGTGATCGCCGACGGATATACGCAGAACATCGGCTTCGCGGTGGACATCCGCCAGGCCGTCCCGATGATCCGGAAGGCGACCCGCACCGCCGCCCGCTGACCGGCGTCGCCCCCGAGCGGGCGCGTACCGGCGCGCGCCGCCTACCATCGGTCGCGCTCCGACCCCGGCGAATGCGACTGCACATGAGCGAGCGCGTCATCCTGATCACAGGTGCCTCCTCCGGCATCGGTGCCGCGACGGCCCGCCGGGCCGCGGAGGCCGGCCACTCGCTGGTACGCGCCGCGCGCCGCGAGGACGCCCTCGCGGCGCTCGCCGACGATCTCGACGGCGACCGCGTACTCCCGGTCGCCTGCGATGTCCGCGAGTGGCCTCAGGTGGAGGCCCTCGCCGCCGCCGCACGTGAGCGCTTCGGGCGCATCGACGTGGTGTTCGCGAACGCCGGGTTCGGGATGGCACGGGGCTTCACGCAGGCCACCCCTGAGGAGTGGCGCTCGATGGTCCTCACCAACGTCTACGGCGTGGCCCTGACGATCCGCGCGACCATCGGCGATGTCTCCGCCGCGCGCGGTCACTACTTCCTGACCGGTTCTGTCGCCGGCCGCAAGGCGCTGCCCGGATCGCTCTACTCGGCGACCAAGTGGGCGGTCAGCGCGATGGGCGAATCGCTGCGTCAGGAACTCCACGGCACCGGGGCGCGGGTCACGCTGATCGAGCCGGGCTGCGTCGAGACCCCGTTCTTCGACAACGGCGCCCCCTATCCCGACCCGCTGGAGGCCGACGACGTGGCCCGGGCGGTCATGTTCGCGATGGAGCAGCCCGGGCGGATCGACATCAACGAGATCCTGATGCGCCCGACGACCCAGGACGTCTGACCGGACGCCCCCGATGCCGCGGCGCTCGGATCGCGATCGCCACCACCCCCCACCGGTGCCGGCCACGACGTCGGCGGCGAGTTCGCCCTTCGGCCTCGACCTCATCGTCGACGGGCTCGACCGGATGGCCGGCGCCCCGTGGGCCGTGAGGGGTCTGTCATCCTCCGGCCGCATCGACCGAGGAAGCCGCGTGCCGCCGCCCGCCCCCACCGCCATCGACGACCCCGCCCCGTCACCGTGATCCTCGGAGGCGTGGAGGCCGGCGGGACGAAGTTCATCTGCCTGGCAGGCGACGGCGAGGGCCGGATCCTGGCCGAATGGCGGATCGCGACCCGCGGGCCGCGCGAGACGCTGGGGGACGCCGTCGCCGCGCTCCGGCGGGCCACCCTGGAGACGGGGCCGTTCGACGCCATCGGCGTCGGCGCCTTCGGTCCCCTCGACCTGCGCCCGGGCGCCGGGCACGGGCGCCTGCTGACCACGCCCAAGCCCGGCTGGTCGGGCACCGATCTGGTCGGCCCGCTGCGCGAGGCGTTCGGCGTGCCGGTGGCGATCGACACCGACGTGACCGCCGCCGCCCTCGCCGAGGGCCGGTGGGGTGCCGCGCGGGGTCTGCGTGACTTCGCCTATATGACGGTGGGGACCGGTATCGGCGTGGGGGTGATCGCCGGGGGCCGCCCGATCCACGGCCTGGTGCACCCGGAGCTCGGCCACGTCCACGTGCCCCGCGCGCCCGGCGACGGCTTCCCCGGCGTCTGCCCCTTCCACGCCGACTGCCTCGAGGGCATGGCGAGCGGTCCGGCCATCGCGGCGCGCTGGGGCGCCCCGGGCGAGCAACTCCACGCCACCCTCCTGGAACGCGCCGTGGACATCGAGGCCTTCTACCTCGCCTCCGGGATCCGCACGCTCGTCTACGCGGTGGCACCCGAACGGATCGTGATCGGCGGCGGGGTGGCCGCACTTCCCGGGCTACTGCCGCGCGTCCGCGCGCACCTCGGGACGGCGCTCGGCGGCTACCCGGGGCTCGCCGAGCACTCCGGCGACGCGTTCATCCAGGCGGCCGCGCTCGGTCCGCTGGCCGGCCCGCGGGGGACCCTGGCGCTGGCCGAGGCGGCCCTG
>JBKHVQ010000206.1:0-4275 GCA_046569985.1 Thermoleophilia bacterium
TACCGCGTCCCGGGCACGTTCACCACGACGCCGGCGCCCGGGATGTCGCTGAGCAGGTAGCCGGCGCTGACGGCGGCCGCACCGATACCCCAGAAGGCGCCGTAGATGCGCCGGGCCGTCGCGATGACCGGTGGCGCTTCGACGACCCCGGTGGGACCGCGCGACGGCCACAGCGCCGCGGCGAGGCCGCCGAGAAGCACGGCGGCGATGACCCATCGGATCGCCGCCGGACCCTGCACCTGCCCCCCCATCTCGGGGGCGCCCGCGAGCGCGAGCAGCCCCTTGCCGACAAGCGGGACGTGCTCCAGAACATCCTGGGGATCGGCGAGGCGCGTGTAGCCGCCGCCGAACTCCTCGCGCCGCGTCACATAGCCCCCGGCCTTCAGCAGCCCGGAGGACGCCAACGCGACGACGCCGGCGCCGGCAGCGGTGCCGGCCGCGAGCAGCGTGACGCGGCGGGCGGGCGCGGTGCGATCGAGCGCCCAGATCAGGCCCGGGGCCAGCACCAGGGGCGCGACGCCCGAGAGGGCGAGCAGCGGGTCGGAGGCGAGGTTCACCCCCACGACCAGGGCGGCCATCGCCGCCGGCAGGATCGAGGTGGACGGCGGGCGATCGAGGCGCCTGCACCAGAGCACCAGGAGCGCACCGAGCAGGGCCGTCGACAGCCAGGTGGGCCCGCGGAAGGCCGGGGCGAGGAACGTGAGGAGCGTGTCGGGTCCGGCCGCGAGGACGAGGCCCGCCCCGAGCAGGCCGGCCCAGCGCCCGGCGAGGCGCCAGCAGGACCAGCCGATCAGGAGTGCCGTGGCCAGCGCGAGGACCGCGGGCCAATAGGCCCACAGGGTGCGGTGCCCGGGGATGCTGGTGGTCAGCAGGTGGAACCAGAGCGTGCTGGCGGAGGAGATGTCGCCGAGCACGGTCGCGCCGACGCCCCCGGCCCCCTGTGACGCATCGGCGGCACGCTCGGCGATCAGCGCCGGGGCCAGGGCGTCGGCGTTCCATGAGATCGCCTCGATGAGCTGAGGAAGGCGCCACAGCAGCGCGAGCGCGAAGGCCCCCACGGCGAGCACCGGGAGCCGCGGACCCCAGAGCTCCCACTGCACGCTCGGGCGCCGCCGCCTGCGCTCGGTCGACTCGGCCACGGCGGGAGTATGCCGCAGCGGGCCGATGTTACGAACCGGTGACCAGACGTTTGCGGTGACGTCGCACCTTGGCCCGGTTGCCGCAGCCGCTCATCGTGCACCAGCGACGGCGCCCCGCGGGCGAGCGGTCGAGGAAGCGGGCCGAGCAGTCGTCGGCGGCGCAGATGCGCAGCCTGGCCCGCTCGGGGGTGCCCAGGAGCCGCGCGGCGTCGGCGGCGAGCACCCCGAGGGCCGCGTCGACCGGGTCGTCGGGCCCGTGGTCGGAGCGCACCGCCGTCCCGTCGCGCAGCAGCAACCCGGGGCGGGGGCCGGCCGCCCGCAGGAGCGTGTCGATGAGCGCGACGGCATCGGGGGCGCGGGCGCGCCGTCCACCGCCGAGCGCAGCACGGCGCGGACACCCTCGGCGCCCGGCTGTGGCGTCTCGCCCCCGGGCAGGCCTCGACCAAGCACCGGCACGAGACCAGCCACGAGCTCTATGTGGTCCTTGAGGGCACGGGTCGCATGCGGATCGACGACGACCCGCTGACCCTGCCGGCGCTGTCGAGCGCGCTGGTCGGACCGGAGCACGTGCGGCAGATCTTCAACGACATCGACGCCGACGCCCTCTGGCTCGTGGTCGGGGCTCCCACCGAACCCGCCAACTCGCTGGAGATGACGCCGGAGACCCTGGCCTTCGTCTACCCCGACGGCCCGAAGGCCCTGCCGCCCGAACTGGCGGGCTGACCGATCCGACAGATGCCGGCACCGGAATCGGCCCGGGCGCACATGCGGTTCGGTGTGGTGACCACCCGCTGCGCCGGGCGACGCGGGCCACCGAGGGGCGACAGCGCGGCGTCGCGCAGACGGTGGCGCAGGTCAGGCGCCACCCCCCGCAGCAGACCGGCTCGCGGCGGCCGGATGCGCTCAGGCGCGCTCGTCGAAGCCCCGGCGCAGCAGAGCCAGCACCGCCAGTTCCTGGGCCGAGTGCCCGTCGGTGAGCTCGTGCTCAACGCGGTCGGCCAGCGACGAGATCGTGCGCCCGTCGAGGTAGTGGTCGATCACGCGCGGGTCGATGTAGCTGGCCCTGCAGACGGCCGGCGTGTTGCCGAGCAGGCCGGCGGCGATGCGGCACACCTGCGCGACCGCGCGCCGGCGTTTGGCGTCGCCGTCCACCGGGCCCACCTCGTCCAGGGCGACGGCGGCGGCGACGGTGCCCGCCCAGGTGCGGAAGTCCTTCGCCGTGAAGTCGTCGCCCATCCGCTCCTTGATCCAGGCGTTGATGTCCGCTGAACGCACGTCGACAGCCTCGCCGTCCTCGCCGACGTACGACAGCACCTCGTCGCCGGGCAGCGCGTCCATCCGCGCGACGGCGCGGGCCAGGGCGCCCGACTCGACCTGAAGATCGTGATCGGCGCCGCCCTTGCCGGGGAACTGCAGCCGCACGGTGTCGCCATCGACATCGACATGCCGCGAGCGGAGGGTCGCCAGGCCGTACGTGCGGTTCTCGGCGGCGTACCGCTCGCTGCCGACACGCATGTGGGTGCGGTCCAGCAGGTCGACCGCCGCCGCGAGGGCGTAATCGCGGTCGGGGGTGCGGCGCCGCAACTGGGCGTCCACCTCGCCGCGCAGCGCGGGCAGGGCCTCCGCGAAACGCAGGATGCGCTCGTACTTCTCGCGCTCGCGTTCCTCCCGCCAGGCCGGGTGGTAGATGTACTGGCGCCGCCCGGCGGCGTCGTGGCCGGTGGCCTGGAGATGACCGCGCGAGGAGCGGCAGATCCACACGCCGGTCCACGCCGGCGGGATGGCCAGGGCCTCGAACCGTTCGCGCAGCCGGGGCTCGCGCACCACGCGCCCGCGGTGGTCGAGGTAGCTCCACCCCGTGCCCCGCCTGCGCCGGGTGTAGCCGGGCTCGTTGTAGCTGCTGTGGCGCAGGCTCGGCATGGCCCGTTCCTACCCGCTCCGCGCCGGGCCCAACCGCATCGGCGGCGCGGGGCCGGTCCCCATCAGCCGATGCGCGGCCAGGCGCTCACGATCGGGTACGGCCGGACCGGCCCGCCGCCACCCGGGTGGATCTCGAAGTGCACGTGCGGCGAGGTGCCGCGGGCGTCGCCGGTGTCGCCGTTGTAGCCGATCACCGTCCCCTTGGCGACATACGCCCCCTCGCGGGCCGCGGGCGAGAACGCGTCGAGATGCGCGTAGAAGAACTCGGTGCCCGCGGCGTCGCGGAGCCAGAGCCGGTTGCCGCTGATGCCGCTGTAGCCGACGCGGAAGAGGGTTCCGCCGGCGACCGCGACCACCGGCGTGCCGCGGGCGGCGAACAGGTCTATGCCCTCGTGGTAGCGACCGCCGGGGCGCGAATACAGCCAGTCGTCGGAGAAGTGGCTCGGGCCCGCCAGCGGGTAGACGTGGGAGCCCGCCGGCAGCGTGCCGGGGGCGGCCGCGGTCCCCGGGCGGAGGTCGCCCTGGACCGATGGCGACGAGTCCTGGCTCGCGGCGCGGATCAGGCGCTGCGCCTCGCGCTGCGCCTTCACCGCCGCCCGCCGTTGCGCGGCGAGGCGGGCCTGCCGGCGGCGCTCGGCCTCGAGCAGGGCACCGAGTTCGGACTCGGCCCGTTCGACCTCGTCGCGCCGCTCGGCGAGGATCGCCTCCAGCTCACGCCGCCGCTCGCCGGCCTCGGCCAGCTCACGCGCGACCGCCTTCGCGTCGTCCGCGAGGCGGACGCGCAGGCGCGCCAGCTCCGCGCGGCGCAGGCGCAGGGTGCGCACCACGGTGGCATCGGCCTCGGCGGCCCGTTCGAGGACGTCGAGCGTCTCGACGGCCTCGGTGAGGCTCCCGCTCGACAGGACGACCTCGAGCGGGGCCGGGGTCTCCGATACGTAGAGGCCCACCAGGCGCCGTGAGAGGTCCGCGCGCGAGACGGTCAGCGCCCGCGCGGTGCGCTCGGCGCGGACCCGCGTGGTGCGGATGCGCGCCCGGAGCGCATCGCGGCGGTCGAGCGCCCGGTTGTGGGCGGCGGCGGCCTCGCCCGCGCGGGCGTCGACCTCGGCCAGCCGCTCCTCGAGGGCGTCGAGCTGGGCGCGCTTGTCGGCGATCGCGGCGGGGGCCGCCGCCGCGGTGGCGGCGAACACCAGGGACGCGCACAGGGCGACGGCGATGG
>JBKHVQ010000207.1:0-1704 GCA_046569985.1 Thermoleophilia bacterium
GGCGCTGTGGCGCCGTGGCCTCGCGATGGCCCAGAGCCGGGCCTCGCAGATGGTCGCCCACGCGCTCGACCCGCAGCCGGGCGAGCGCATCATCGACCTGACCGCGGCCCCCGGCGCCAAGACGACGCACCTGGCGGCCCTGTCGCGCGGCGGCGCGCGCATCACCGCCGTCGAGCTGCACCCCTCACGGGCGAGGGCCCTGAGTGCCACCTGTGCTCGCATGGGCGCCCGCGTCGACGTCGTCGAGGGCGACGCCCTCGGCGCCCCGCTGGAGGGCGGCGCCGACGCCGTGCTGATCGACCCGCCGTGCACCGGCACCGGGGTGCTCTCATCGCGCCCCGACGCGCGCTGGCGCCGCCGTGAAGAGGCCCTTCCGGCGCTCGTGGAGCTGCAGGAGACGCTGCTGCGACGGGCACTGGACCTGGTGCGCCCCGGCGGGCGCGTGGTCTATTCGACGTGCAGTCTGCTGACGGAGGAGAATGAGGATGTCGTGCGCGCGCAGGGTGTGAGCCTGGACGACCTGACCGGCCGCGTCCCGCCGGCCGCGCACCCGCGGCTCCCGGGAGCCCTGCTGACACTGCCGCACGTGCACGGCACCGACGGCTTCTTCATCGCGCGCATGACCAAGGGGGACGGATGATGAGCGTGGACCTGTCGCCGCCGATGGTGCTGCCGTCGGTGATGTCGGCCGACATGCTGAACCTGGGTGCGCAGCTCGGATCCCTCGCCGAGGCCGGCTGCCGCGCCATCCACGTCGACGTCATGGACGCGCACTTCGTCCCCAACCTGACCGTCGGCCCCGACTTCGCCCGCGCCGCCGCCGGGCCGATCCACGCGGCCGGCGGCCTGGTCGACGTCCACCTGATGGTCGCGCGCCCGGCGGAGGTGATCCCGTTGTTCGCCGCGCACGCCGACGCGATCAGCGTGCACCTGGAGGCCGACCCCCACCCGCACCGGCTGCTGGGGATGGTCCGCGAGCACGGTTGCCGCGCCGGCATCGCCCTCAACCCCGGCACCCCGGTCGAGCACGTAGCCGACCTCGCCGAGGTGCTCGACTATGTCGTGGTGATGTCGGTCAACCCCGGCTACGCCGGGCAGTCCTTCATCGCCGCGACACCCGGCCGGGTCGCGCGTCTGCGCGGCCTCCTGCCCGAGGGGGTGGCGATCGAGGTCGACGGCGGCATCGGCCGCGCCAACCTGGCGGCGGCGCGCGCCGCCGGCGCGAACATGTTCGTCTCCGCCTCATCGATCTTCGGCGCCGCCGACCCGGTCGCCGCGTACCTCGAGCTGGCGGAGCTCGCCACCACGTGAGCGCGGCGGCCCCCGAGCCCGCCCCCGTGGAGCTGGCGGCCCTGCGGCGCGCCCGGGAGCTGGCGCTGCGCGCCCGGGGCCGGGTCAGCCCGAACCCGCTCGTGGGGGCGGTCGTGCTGCGCGACGGGCTCACCGTGTCCGAGGGCTGGCACGAGGGCCCCGGGCTGCCGCACGCCGAGGCGATGGCCCTGGAACGTGCGGGCGATGCCGCCCGCGGCGCGACCGTGGTGTGCACCCTCGAGCCCTGCTCTCATCACGGGCGCACCCCGCCGTGCGCGCACGCGCTGGTGCGCGCCGGGGTCTCCCGGGTGGTGATCGGCTGCGCGGACCCGCTCGAGCGCGACCGTGACGGGGGCAGCGAGGTGCTTCGTGACGCGGGCATCGAGGTCGCCT
>JBKHVQ010000208.1:0-14060 GCA_046569985.1 Thermoleophilia bacterium
GTACGTCGCCCGGCTCCCGGCGTGGGTGAGCGTCAGGGTGCGCTTCGCGCGCGTGAGCCCGACATAGAAAAGGCGGCGCTCCTCCTCGAGGGCGTCGGGGGAATCGGAGCGCGAATGCGGGAACAGCCCCTCCTCCAGGCCGGTCATGATCACCGTCTCGAACTCCAGTCCCTTCGCGTTGTGGATGGTCATCAGCGTCACCGCGCCGGATGCCTCGTCCACCAGGTCGGCGTCCGCCTGCAGCGCGACGCCCTCCAGGAAGCCGGCGAGCCCCGCGGCCTCCGCGGTGGCGCCGTACTCCCCGGCCGCCCGGACCATCTCCTCCAGGTTCTCCAGGCGCCCGCGGGCCTCGAAGGTGCCCTCGCGCTCATACGACTCGCGCAGGCCCGAGCGCGCCAGGACCTCGTCGACGACGCGCTCCAGCGGCATCCCCCCCTCCGACCGCAGCCGGACGTCGGCCAGCAGCTCGCCCACCTCGGCCAGGGCGGCGCGCTGGGCGGCCTGGAGGCCGGGGATCATCTGCGCCTCGGCGAGCGCATGCCCGATGGGGATGTCGCGGGCGGCCGCGTGAGCGGCCAGCTTGGTCACCGCCCCGGGCCCCACCCCCCGGCGCGGCGCGCCGAGGGCACGCTCGAGGCTGACCCGGTCGGCGGGGTTCAGCGCGGCCCGCAGGTAGGCCAGCAGATCGCGCACCTCGGCACGCTCGTAGAAGCGCGGGCCGCCGACGACCGCGTAGCCGATGCCGAGCCGGATCAGCGTGTCCTCCAGCGCCCGGCTCTGGGCGTTGGTGCGGTAGAAGACCGCGATGTCCGACAGCGAGTCGCCCCGTGACAGGGCGCGCTCGATCTGCCCGGCGACCGCGCGCCCCTCCTCGTACTCGTCCCGGCAGGCGATCACGCTGATGGGCTCGCCCTCGCCGCGGTCGGTCCAAAGCTCCTTCGGCAGGCGCCCGGCGTTGCGGCTGACGACCGCATGGGCGGCACGCAGGATGGTGCCGGTGGAGCGGTAGTTCTGCTCGAGGGCGATCGCCCGGGCGTCAGGGTAGTCGCGCGTGAACTCGAGGATGTTGCGCACGTCGGCGCCGCGCCACGAGTAGATGCCCTGGTCGTCGTCGCCGACGGCCATGACATTGTCCTGGGGAGCCGCGAGCGCCCGCACCAGGCGGAACTGGACGGGGTTCGTGTCCTGGTATTCGTCCACGAGCACGTGCGCGAAGCGGCTCTGCCACCGCGCGGCGACGGCCGAGTCGCCCTCCAGCAGCTGGGCCGTGACCATCAGCAGGTCATCGAAATCCATCGCGCCGTTGGCGCGAAGCCCATCGGAGTAGCGCCGGTAGACGCGCACCACGACCTCGTCGGAGAACGACCCGGCGGCCTGCTCGACCGCGTCGGCGTCCAGCAGGCGGCTCTTGGCGTCGGAGATCCGCGCCTGGATGGCGCGCGGGGCGACGCGTTTCGGGTCGACGTCCTCCTCCACCATGCAGCGCCGGATCAGGCGCAGCTGGTCGTCGGCGTCGAAGATCGAGAAGTCGCGGGGGTATCCCGCCTCCGGGGCCTCCCGGCGCAGGATCCGCACGCAGGCCGAATGGAAGGTGCTCGCCCAGATGTCGCGCGCCGCCGGACCGACCATCGCGGCGATCCGGTCGCGCATCTCGGCGGCCGCCTTGTTGGTGAACGTGATCGCGAGGATCGCGTGCGGGGGCACGCCCTGGTCGATGAGGCGCGCGACCCGGCGGGTGAGCACGCGGGTCTTGCCGCTGCCGGCGCCGGCCAGCACGAGCAGGGGCCCGGGGCCGTGCAGCACGGCCTCGCGTTGGGGCGGGTTGAGGCCGTCGAGCAGGTCGGGCACGGGGGTCAATCCTAGCGGAGGCCCCCGACGAGCCGACCGGGCGCGGCGCCCCGGCCGGCCGGGGGACGGGCTAGATCCCGGCGCCCTGGTTGAGTCCGAGCAGGGCGATGATCTCGTCCTGCGCCTCCTTGGCGCGCGCGGCGGCGGCGAGTTCGGCTTCGCTGCACGGCTCATCCGCGGCGCGGCCCGCGCGCAGGGCCTCGACCTCGGTCTCCAGCTCGCCAAGGCGGTGCACCAGGCGCACCATGGCCTCGGCCATCGGGTCGGGAAGTCGCGTGTGTTCGATGTCGGGGCGGCTCGCGGCCACCCGCTGGCCGTCGCGGACCACGGTGCGCCCCGGGTTGCCGACCACGGTGGAGTTCGCCGGGACGTCGCGGATGACGATGGCCCCCGCCCCCACCTTGGCGCCCTCGCCGATCTCGAGCGGCCCGAGCACGCGCGCGCCGGTTCCGACGATCACCCGGTCACGCACCGTGGGGTGGCGCTTGCCGGTCTCCTTGCCGGTGCCGCCCAGGGTCACCCCCTGGTAGATCGTGACGTCCTCGCCGATCTCCGTGGTCTCGCCGACGACGACGCCCATGCCATGGTCGATGAACAGCCCCGGCCCGATCTTCGCCCCCGGGTGGATCTCGATGCCGGTGAGGAAACGCGACGCCTGGCTGATGAGGCGGGCCGGCAGCTGCGCCCCGTGGGTCCAGAGCGTGTGCGCCACCCGGTGCAGCCAGAGGGCGTGCAGGCCCGGATAGCAGAGCAGCACCTCGGCGAGCGTCCGGGCGGCGGGGTCGCGCTCGCGCGCGGCCTCGATGTCGCGGCGAAGCGAGTACATCGCGTGCCGTACACCGGTCACAAGGGAGGGCAGGGCCATCGCGCGCGCCATCCTGACTCGCGGGTTCACATGGTCGCCGAGAGCGGATCCGGCATCCCGGCCGGCGCGCCGAGCACGCGACGGCGGGCGGCGGAGTCGCCCACTCGGACGATTAGTATAGGTCGCCCCCCGAGCCAAGGTGGTCACCCCACGATGTCGAGCGCCGCTCCCGAGGCCACGTGCCGGCCCGGCCCCTCGCCTTCCGCGCGCGCCCTGCGCCTCGAGGGCCTGCGGGCGCCGAGCCAGGCGGCGCTGCGCGCCCTGCTGGGGCGTCTGCCGGAGCCGCCGTGGGACGTGGAACTGGCCGACGACGATCCCGCGCTCGCCCTCGTGCGCGCCGAGGGGTTCGAGCCGTACGCGCGGGTCGCGGTGATGGCGCGGCCCATCGCCGGTCTCCCCCGCCCCCCGTTCGTGCCGGGTGTCAGCGTCGAGGATTACCGTAACGCCGACGCGGAGGAGTTCTCGTCGCTGGAGGCCGCGGCGCTGGACGGTCTCGCCGCGTTCGCCGAGATGGGTCAGCCGACGGGCTACGAGCAGGCCGAGGGCTTCGATGTCTTCCTGGTCGCGCGCGACGCGTCGGGTCTGCGTGGCTTCGCCCAGACCATGAGCCCGGAGGGCTGGATCAACTGGCTCGGGGTGGCGCCCGACTCGCGGCGCATCGGTATCGGCACGATCCTCATCGCGGAGACGGCGGCGCGCGTCCGGGACGCCGGTGGCACCCACCTCGCCGCCACGGTGCAGGTCGACACCCCGGGCCCGGCGTTTCTGGCGTCCCTCGGGTTCCGGGAGCGGGGGACGCGCCGCACACAGCTCATCCGGCGCGCCGAGAAGGGATAGGCGGCGGCGCGCCGCGCCGGCGTCGCGCGGATCAGTGCTCGGCGAAGACCGGGCTGCTGAGGTAGCGCTCGCCGGTGTCGCAGAGCACCGTGACGATGGTGGCACCGGCGTTCTCGGGCCTGCGCGCGACCTCGATGGCCGCCCAGACGTTGGCGCCCGCCGAGATGCCCGACAGGATGCCCTCCTCGCGCGCCAGGCGACGAGCCATCGTGAAGGCATCCTCCCCGCGCACGGTGAGGACCTCGTCGTAGGACTGCGTGTCCAGCACCCCGGGCACGAATCCGGCGCCGATCCCCTGGATGGTGTGCATCCCCGGCGTGCCGCCCGACAGCACGGGCGAGTCGGCGGGCTCGACCGCGACCGAGCGGAAGCCCGGCTTGCGCGTCCGCAGCACCTCGCTGACGCCGGTTATCGTGCCGCCCGTCCCGACTCCGGCCACGAAGATGTCGACCGCGCCCTCGGTGTCCTCCCAGATCTCCTCCGCGGTGGTCTCGCGGTGGATCTGCGGGTTGGCCGGGTTCATGAACTGCTGGGGGATGAAACCGCCCTCGGTCTCCGCGGCGATCTGCTCGGCGCGCGCGATGGCCCCCCGCATGCCCTCGGGGCCCGGCGTCAGCACGAGCTCCGCACCATAGGCGAGCAGCAGCGCGCGGCGCTCGGCGGTCATGGTCTCGGGCATCGTCAGGATGCAGCGATATCCCTTGGCCGCGCAGGCGAACGCCAGGGCGATGCCGGTGTTGCCCGAGGTCGGCTCCACGATGACGCTGCGACCGGGGGTCAGATCCCCCGTCCGCTCCGCGGCCTCGATCATCGCCAGCCCGATGCGGTCCTTTACCGAGCCGGCGGGGTTCTTCGATTCGAGCTTGCCGAGGACCGTGGCGTCGACGCCATCGGTAACGCGGTTCAGGCGCACCAAGGGGGTGCGCCCGATCAGGTCGGTGATCGAGTCGGCGATCTGCACCAGGTCAGCCTACCATCGCGCCGCGGATGACCCGGCGGGCCGCGCGCCGGCCACCAGGGCGGCGAGATCCGCCTCGGGGCGGGCACCGACGTGCGCGATGATCTCCGCCGCCGCGATGCCGCCGATCCGCGCGCACTCGGGGAGTGGCAGCCCGGCGGTGAGCCCGTGGAGGAAGCCCGCGGCGTAGAGGTCGCCCGCCCCGGTCGTGTCGACGACGCGCTCCACCCGCGCGGCGGGCACCTCGTGCACGGCGCCGTCGGTCACCACGATGGAGCCCTTCTCGGAGCGGGTGACGGCGGCGATCGGGCAGCGCCCGCGCAGGGCGCCCACGGCCTCCTCGACGCCCTCCGCCCCGTAGAGGGCGACGATCTCGTCCTCGTTCGCGAAGAGGATGTCGATGTCGTTCTCGACCAGGGAGAGGAACTCGCCGCGGTGGCGCTCCACGCAGAAGGGGTCCGACAGGGTCAGGGCCACGCGGCGGCCCGCCGCCTTGGCAGCGGCGATCGCCGCGCGGAAGGCCTCCTTGGCCTCGGGCGGGTCCCAGAGGTAGCCCTCGAGGTAGGTGACGGCCGCGCGGCGCACCAGGTCGGGGTCGATATCGGCCGGGCCGAGGCCGACCGAGGCCCCGAGGTAGGTGCACATCGTCCGCTGGGCGTCGGGGGTGACCATCACGAGGCAGCGGGCGGTTCCGGGCCCGGAGCTCGCGGCGGCCGTGGCGTACTCGACGCCCGCCGCGCGGATGTCGTGGGTGAAGATGCGCCCGAGGTCGTCGTCGCGGACACGCCCGATGTAGGCGACGGCGCTCCCCAGCGAGGCGGCACCGGCGATCGTGTTCGCGCACGAGCCACCCGACACCTCGACGGCGGGACCGACGCGGGAGTACAGGTGGTCGGCGGCGTCGGCGTCGATGAGCGCCATCGTTCCCTTGACCAGCCCCTCCGCGGAGAGGAAGTCGTCGTCGGCGTGCGAGAGCACGTCCACGATCGCGTTCCCGATCCCCAGCACATCCAGCGGCGCGCCCTCAGCCATCCCCGTCTCCCGTCCGTTGTCGCGGCGGGGCGATCCTACGCGGCCCGCCGCCGGCGCGTTGGTGCCGCAGGACGGGTGCGCGACCGGACCCCGGCGCCACCCGATATTCCCTCGGCTCGCAGGTCGCCCCGCCACCGTCAGCCCCGGAGCCGTCATCCCCCGCATTCGCGCCCGCCTGCTCGTCCCCGTCGCCTGCGGCATCGCCCTCTGCGCGACGGCACCCACGGGCGCGGTCTGCGCGAGCGTTTGATGGATCGGCGCGTCGGCCCCCCGTTGCTCACCGTCAGCCGCTCCGCCAGGCCCCGGGCGCGCTTCACCCTGGCGGCGAACCGGCCGGGACGCGCCGTGGTGCGGCTGATCCCGCTCACGGGGCCACGGCGCGGGACGGCCCGCGCGATCGTCGCGCTGCCCTTCGCGCGGGCGGGCACCCGCGCCGCGCGCCTGCCGCGGGACATCCGCCCCGGGCCCTACCGCCTGCTGGTCACCTTCCAGGGCCAGGGCACGCGGGAACGCGTGCGCCGCGACATCACGGTCGGCCGCGGCTGACCGGCACGCGGCGGGCCCGGATCAGATGAAGAACATCGGGGCGCCCGCGGCCTGGGCCTCGCGCTCCACCATGTCGGCGATCGTCACGCCCGCGAGAACCGCGCACAGGGCCGCCCGCGCCTCGATCCACACGGTGTCGCCGGCCGCGCCGGTCGGCTCGCGGTCCGTCGCGGTGAGCCGACCGTCGACCGTCTCGACCACCTCCAGGACGGTGATCTCGGCGGGGGGCCTGCGGAAGGAGTAGCCGCCCTTCACCCCGCGCTGGCTCTGGAGGATGCCCGCGCGGCGCAGTCCGGCGAAGAGCTGCTCCAGGAAATGCAGCGGGATTCCGCGGCTCTCTGCGACATCCAGGATCGGCACGGGGCTGGCCATCCCGCGCTGCGCCAGCTCGGTGAGCGCCAGCACGGCGGACCGGCTCTTCTCGGTGATCGCGATCACGTCAACCCTACAATTCCTCCCGGTGATGTGGAGTTTACCCCACACCGCGGATGCGGCGCGGGGCGCGGCGCCTACTCGTCGACCAGGAAGATGTTGATGTGACCCTCGCGGAGGGTCTCGGGACGGTGCGGGTGCCCGTGGGACGCGCGCACCTGGTACGTGCGCTCGAGGGTGTCGATCCACCCGTCAAGATCGCCGACCATGAACTCGTAGATACAGGCGTCGGTGTGCAGCAGCATGCGCGAGCGCCGGCCCGTCAGCGAGAAGTCGCCGACGCGCACCGGGAACCGCTCGATCGTGGTGATCTCGTCGAGGGGTATCTCGCGGCGCTTGGCCCGCAGCACGGTGTCGAGCACCGTCGGCAGGAACACCAGCCGATCATCGGTGAGCACGAGGTCTCCGTGCCGGGACAGCCAGCCGTTCTGCAGGTCGGCTCCCCCGCGCTTCAGGACGCGCTCATCGGGACCGGGTGGCGCGGCGTGCGGCAGCCGCGGCAGGCGCGATCGTGAGCGCTCCCTGGAACCCATCTACACACTCCCCGTGGTCAACGTGGCGCTGATCTCGCCCCCACAAACTGGTGGGCGAGTGTACCGGGCCACCCGTCCCGCGGCGGCGCGGGCGGTGACGTCCGAGTTCCACGGTACGCTCGATGTCCATCGGGCATGCGGTTCCCATCGCTGGAGCTCCGTTGGACACCTACTCGCCGTGGCTGGCCGATTTCCACCGCCGTCTCTCACTCCATGACGCCGGCGTCGATGCTCTGGCGAACGACATCGCCGCCCGCACCGACTGGACCGTCCACAGCGCGGCGGCGGGGGACTTCCCCGCCCCGCCCGAGACGATCGCGGGCGCGCCGGATGTGCTCTGCACCCGGGGGGAGCTCTTCCCGCTGTGGTTCGAGGTGGAACTGCCCGAGACGCTCGTGCGCCGTGAGACCGTCCGCCGCCTCACGCGGCTGGCGGCGAACGAACTGGTGGAGGCGCGCCTGGTGCTGGTGTCCCCGGCTCACAGGCACGAGGACCACATCCCCGAGGCCCGGCGCATGCTGATGCGCGCGGGCATCGCGATGGCGGTGCTGGCGATCGCGCCCGAGGAGGGCATGATCACCGACACCGACTGGTAGAGGAACCGCGGCTCAGCCGCGCGTGCCCGGCGGCACCCACAGCCGCGACGCCGGATCGGGACCCGGGGGCGGGCCGGGCTGCGCGGCCGGCGGGGTCTCCGAGGGCTGCTCGGACCCCTCGGCGGCGCCACCAGCGGCCTCCACCACGCGGGCGTAGGCCATCTGGATCTGCGCCAGCGGCTCGAGGAAGGGCCGCACCTGCGCGGCGCCCATCTCACGCTCGGCGACTCCGATCAGAGCGCGGGCGGCCTCGATGGCCTGGCGGGCCTGCGCGGGGTCGGCCACCTCGGGCCCGGCGGGGCCGAGGCCCAGGCGGATCGCCGCCATGTCGAGGAAGGTGATCAGGCTCTGGAAGAGCACGTCGCGCACGGGGGTGTGCGCCAGTCGCTCGGCGAGTGCCCGGGCGAACTCCTCCTGGGTCGGCCCCTCAGCGGGGTCCGTCGGTGTCGGTTCGCTCATCGGATGGTCCTCCGTGGATCGATCGGGGCGGGTGGTGCGGATGGGCGGGGGCGGATCACGCGGCGCCGACGGCGAGGCGGCGCAGCACCTCGCCGGCGGACTCCCGGGTGCGCTCGACGACCTCGGCGTGGACCGCGCGCGCGTCGCCGGTCCGCGCGAACGACGCCCGCTGGCGCTCGGCTCCGTTGCCCCGGCGCAGCATCGCGTCGACGGGCTCCAGGAACGGCGTGAGACCCAGGGGCCCGTGCGTGGCCTCGCTCCAGCGCAGCAGGCCCTCGATCGCCTCCCGGGCGGTGCGCTCCTCGCCCCGGTCCAGGTCGATGAGCCGCCCGGTGACCCCGTGGCGCTGGGCGCGCCACAGGTTCTCCTCGATCAGGCCCCGCTCGTGCCGCGGCAGCGGCCGGCCGGCGTCGTGATCGGCGGCGAAACCGGCGATGCACGCCATCGACAGGGCGGCGACGGCCAGGGCCTCCGCCATCTCGGTCTGGCCGTCGCATATCCGGATCTCGATGGTGCCGAAGGTGTGGTGGGGCCGGACGCTCCACCAGATCTGCGTCGCGGTGATGATCGAGTTCGTCCGCTCGAGCAATTCGACGCGGCGCCGGTAGGCGTCCCAGCCGTCGAACGCGTCGGGGATGCCACACCGCGGGAAGCTCTTGGTGAACACCTGCACGCGTGTCGAGGCCAGACGGGTGTCGCGCCCGCCGAACACGGGGCTGTTCGCAGAGAGGGCCAGCAGTTCCGGCAGGACGCTGCGCAGCGCGGTGCAGATGCTGATCGCCCGGTCGGCGCCCCGGATGCCGGCGTGGAGGTGGATGGACCACGTGTTGTTGGTCCAGGCGACATAGCCGAGGTCGTTCTCGAGGCGCCGGTAATGCTCGGTGTCGATGATGCGCTGGTCGGTCCAGCTGCTGAACGGATGCACGCCCGACACGGCCAGAGCGAGGCCGAGGCGCTCCGCGAGCGCGAGCGTGGCCAGGCGGCCCTCGACCAGTTCGCGCGCGGCGTCGGGAAACGCGGTGTGACGCTCGGTGCGGTACTCGATCTCGCTGGCGATCAGCTCACCCGCGAGGCGGGGTGCGATCGCGGGGTCGGCCGACGCGATGACGTCCTCGAAGCGGCTCGTCAGCTCGAGGGTGACGGGGTCGAGGATCTGGTACTCCTCCTCGAGGCCCACCGTGAAGTCGGTCGATCCCTCGAAGCGCTGGTGCACGCCCGCGAGGATGCTCGCGCCGGGATCTGTTCCGTCCCCCATTCGGCGGCGAGCATAGCAACGCCTGCGCCGGCGGGACCTGGCGCCGGGGTCGCGCTCAGCTCAGGTAGAAGTAGAGCGCGTAGAGGAGCTCGACGGCCGGGCTGGAGGTGTGGACGGTCACGTCCGAGGGCACGCTGAGCAGGGCATCCGAGTAGTTGAAGATGATCCTCACCCCGTCGGTGACGAGGTCGTCGGCGACCATCTGCGCCGCCTCGCCCGGGACGGCGAGCACGCCGACCATGATCCCCTCGTTGGCGACCACCTCTGGGAGCTCGTCGTAGTGGCGCACCGTCAGATCGCCCACCTGCGTGCCGACGCGATCGGGGTCGACATCGAAGATCGCGGAGATCCGGAAGCCGTGGTCGGCGAACACGCCGGAGGTCGCGATGGCCTGGCCGAGGTTCCCGGCGCCGAACAGCGCGATGTTGTGCTGGCCGGAGGTGCGGAGGATCTTTCGGATCTGGTCGATCAGCGAGTCGATGTCATAGCCCACCCCGCGCTTGCCGAACTTGCCGAAGCCGGACAGGTCGCGGCGGATCTGGGTCGGGTTGACGTTCGTGTACTCGGAGATGGCCTGAGAGGAGATGCTGGTCTTGCCCATCTTCTTGGACTGGGTCAGCACCTGCAGGTAGCGCGACAGCCGCGCCGCCACGCCCAGAGTGAGCCGATCACTCGCCATGCCAGGTCGCCCCTTCGGCCGTACTTTGTGACATGTCCGTCAAGTTACGACCTCGCCGCGTGCGGCCGCAAGTGGCAGACGGCACTTTCAGCGATAATCGCCCGGGGTCGCGGCGCTCAGCGCAGCGAGAAGCGGGCGCTCTCGCTGCGCAGCACGCGGCCGTCGGGGCCGGCGGCGATAACGCGCACGCTGTACAGCCCCGGCGGCACCCGCACCCCGTCCGCATCGCGCCGGGACACCATGAACCGGTAGGTGCCGGCGGGCCACGTCCCGTCCTGGCGCGAGCCGAGCACCGCGATCGGCGTGCCGCCGGCGGCGGGCACCATCTGGAGCCGCACCGAGCGCAACGGGCTGCTCACGATGCGGCCGTCGGCGCGGCGGCGATGGCCGACGCGGACGAGGACCTCGGCGAAGCCCCGGCTCACGCGGACGCGGGGCACTCCGAGGGCGTCGCCGGGCACGACGGCGGGTCGCAGGCTGTGGACGGGCGCGGTGGCGACGATGTCGTCACCGCGACGGACGACGATCACGCCCTCCCCCGGCCACGAGGGGATGGATGCCTCGAACCCGCGGCGCCCGCCGGCGGCGATGCGCGCGGCGGCGGCCACGGATGTCTCGCGGCCCTCGGCATCGCGCACCGCCACGCTGTAGACCGCGGCATCGCCGGTCAGGTCGACCAGGGACACGCGCACGGTTGCAGACCCGTCGCGCCCGCCGGGCCGCGCATGAGCGACGGGGGGCTCGATGCGCACGACCGGTACGGCTGCGGCGCCGGCCTCCCCGGCGCCCTGGCGCGCGGCTGCGACCCCCGGCACGGGGCTGGCGCCCTGGATGAGCAGTGCCCGCACGGTGGCGGCGTCGAGCGAGGGGTGATCGACGCGCAGGCGGGCGGCGCGGGCGGCGACGTCGGCCGCGGCGGCGCTCGTGCCGGTGAGCGACCCGCTGCGCGGCGCGCCGTCGGCGCCGCGGCCGGGCAGGGGCGCGGGGACGGCGAGCGCCGGGGCGACCAGGTCGGGCTTCTGGCGGCCGTCCATCGTCGGGCCCGACGATGAGAAGCTCGCGACGGCCGCATCGCCCGTGCCGATGGGGCGGTTCTCGCTGAGGGTGACCGTCAGGTCGGGCCGCGCTGCGAGATCTCCGAGGGCCTCCCCCTGCACCCGCCCGAGCCCGATGATCGGGATGGTCACATCGAGGTCCCCTGCGGTGACCGGGAACGTCGCCGGCCCGGGCTCGTCCCAGACGGCCAGCGCCCGGGCGCCGAACGCGGCGGCGACGCGGGCCTTCTGCTGCAGAGTCGCCCCCCCACGTGCCATGACGACCAGGGCGCCCTCCACGCGCGAGCGGCCATCCGGCCCGCGGTATTCGTCGGCGGAGTCACCCGCCGCGAGCGCGCCTTGGCTGCTCAGGGCCACGACACGGAGCGGTCCGTCGGGCGGCGCGGCGCCGAGCAGCGGCAGGTCCTCCAGCGACGCCACCGCCGCGCCGACCTGCGCGTCGAGGCGCACGGTGCGCGCCTCGGCGGCGCGCGTCAGGCCGCCGACCGTCAGCGCGTCCGGTGATGCGGCCAGCGCGCCGAGGCTGCCCGGGCGGCTGAAGGTCGGCCCGTCGTTGCCGGCGGGGACGACCACGGCGCTGCCGAGGCGATCGGCGGAGGCGACCGCCTCGGCCAGCGGATCGACCCCGTCGCCGCCGAACGAGTTCGCGAGGCCGATCAGGATCACCTCGGCCCGGTCCGACGCCCGTCCGTCGCCGTCCGGGTCGACCGCGCGCTCGATGGCCGCCAGGACCCGGTCGCTGCGCGCGAGTGGCCGCATGCGCCCGCCGACCGCCTCGGGGGTCACGACCCGGTGGATGATCAGGCGCGGGCGCGCGGCGGGCTCCAGGTCGGCCACCGCCGGCGATCGCAGCACCAGCCCGGCCATCTGGGTTCCGTGCGCCTCGCTGTGCACGGCGGACGCGTCGATGCGCGGATCGTTGTCCCCATCGACATGATCCACGCCGCCGAGGATCGGGAAGGTGGGGCCCATGCCCCCTCCGAGCCAGGGATGCGTCACATCGACGCCGGCGTCGATCAGGGCGATGCGCACCGAACCGCGGTCCGCCGCGGGGGCACGCTCGGGGGCGACGCCCGGAACGCGCCGCGTCGCGCCCTGCGCCGCGGTCCCGGCCTGCGCCGGGGCGAGGTACGAGACGGGGACGATGGCGCGCACCTGCGGCAGGCGGGCGATCGCCTCCAGTCCCCCGGCGGGCAGGCGCACGGCGAGCGCGTTCGCGACGACCCTGGTGCGCTGCGTCACGCGGGCGTCGAGGTCGTCGAGGACGGCGGTCACCGCGTCCTGCTCGGCGGCGATCGCATCCGCACCGCCGGGGCGTTGCGCCAAGGGCGGCTCGGTGAGGAGCAGGATGACCGACTCGGTGTCGCCGGGCCGCGGCCACGTCGGCGCACGGTGAGCGTCGAGCACGTCGCGCCACGCGGACGCGGCGTCGAGCGCGCCGTTGCGCGCGTCGAGGTCCGCGGCACCGGCGCTCGCGGCGGGCGTGAGGACCACCAGGGCGATCGCGGCTACGGAACCGGCGGACAACAGGCGCCGTGCCCGTCGCGCGGTGCGGTGGGCGCGCCGGCTCATGCGGCGATGCCCCCGGGCGGCGCCGTTGCGACGGCGTCCATGCCCAGATAGTCGGGCCAGGCGATCACGGGTGAGAACTGTGCGGCGGCGCCGATCATCGCCGCATTATCGGTGCAAAGGCTCCGATCCGGAACCGCGACCGTCAACCCGGCGCGCCCGGCGCGCTCGGCAACGAGTTCACGCAGCCGCCCGTTGGA
This sequence comes from Thermoleophilia bacterium, assembly GCA_046569985.1. Taxonomy (GTDB): domain Bacteria; phylum Actinomycetota; class Thermoleophilia; order Miltoncostaeales; family Miltoncostaeaceae; genus JAVJSF01. The sequence goes on from JBKHVQ010000208.1 coordinate 12,865, forward strand.
GGCCACGCCGCCGCCCAGCGCGACCGCCGGGACGCCGGCGTCACGGGCCGCCGCGACCAGCCGATCGGCCAGCGGGCGCAGCACGGCCTCCTGGTAGGAGGCGGCGAGATCCGCCCGCTCCCGCTCGTCGGGAGCCCCGGCGCGCTCACGCACGGCGTACAGCAGCGAGGTCTTCACGCCGGCGAACGAGAAGTCGCGCTGACCGCGACCCGAGAGACCGACCGGGAACCGATGCGCCTCGCGCGATCCCTCGCGGGCGAGGATCTCGAGGGCGGGACCGCCGGGGTAGCCCAGTCCCAGCAGCCGCGCACCCTTGTCGATCGCCTCCCCGGCGGCGTCGTCGATCGTCTGGCCGAGCAACTGCGGCCGGGCGAGGTCCATCACCAGGTCCAGCCGGGTGTGGCCGCCGGAGGCGACCAGGCTCACGAACGGAGGATCGAGGGCCACGGGCTCGAGCCATGCGGCGGCGATGTGGCCGTGGATGTGGTCGACCATGATCAGGGGGAGCCGCGCGGCATAGGCCAGGGCCTTCGCGGTGGCCACCCCCACCAGCAGGGCGCCGATCAGCCCCGGCCGCTGGGTGACCGCGACGGCGTCGACCTGGCGCAGGCCGATGCCGGCGTCGGACAGCGCCCGGTCCACCACGGCGTTCACCGTCCCGAGGTGGTGGCGTGCGGCGACCTCGGGCACGACGCCCCCGTAGGGCTCGTGCAGTTGCGCCTGCGAGGCCACGACGCTCGACACGATCACGCGTCCGTCGACGACTGCGGCGGCGGTCTCATCGCACGAGGTCTCGATCGCGAGCACCCGCATGGGCGGCCGTGCCCGCTGTCGGCGCCCATGGTCAATCGGGCTCCCCGGCGCGCCACATGATCAGGGCGTCCTCTCCGTTGTCCGAGTAGTAGCGGGGCCGGACCCCATGCGAGACGAACCCCTTTCGCCGGTACAGGTGGATGGCGGGCTCGTTCGAGACCCGCACCTCCAGGGTGAAACCCAGGTGCGGAACGCGGTCCGCCCGCACGAAAAGCTCCTCGAGGAGCATGCCACCGATCCCGCGCCCACGCTCCTGCTCCCTCACGCACACGTTCAGCACGTGCCACACATCGGCGTACCGCGACACCATGATGAAGCCGAGGACGTCGGATCCGCGGGCCGCGACGAGGTCGATCGTCGCGGGGCGCCCCAGTTCGGCGGCG